>JBAZHU010000213.1:0-3338 GCA_041652215.1 Methanoregula sp.
TGTTGTTGCACAGATTGCAAAGGAGCAGGGCGCAATCGTGGTCGGGATGGTCAGCTACCCGTTCCAGGTTGAAAAGGCCAGGTTGATCCGTGCAGAAGAAGGACTTGAAGCACTTGCTGCATCCGCAGACTCTGTCATTGTCCTTGATAACAACCGACTGAAAAACTTCGTCCCCAACCTCCCGCTGGGTCAGGCATTCTCTGTCATGGACCAGCTAATCGGTGAGACCGTCAAGGGTATTTCCGAGACGATCACCGAACCCTCGCTCATCAACATCGATTACGCAGATGTCAGGGCGATCATGTCCAAGGGCGGTGTCGCATCCATGCTTGTAGGAGAGAGCAAGCAGCAGAACAAGGCTGAGAGTGTCGTTCGCGAGTGCCTGAGCAACCCGATGCTTGATATCGATTACCGTGGCGCAACCGGCAGCCTTATCCACATCACGGGAGGTACCGACCTTACCCTGCAGGATGCAGAAGAAGTTGCAACCTCGCTCACCTACGAGCTTGATCCGCACGCAGATGTAATCTGGGGTGCCCGCGTCAGGCCCGACATGGAAGGTAAGATCCGTGTCCTCGCCATTATGACCGGTGTAAAGAGCGCTCAGATTCTTGGAACCCGCCAGTCCTACAAGACTATGGTTCAGGAGATTGACTCCAAGCGCTCCAACCCAAAACAGGTAGAGATGCCCCAGAGCAGGCGGGCTGCACCACGGGACCAGACCAGTGGTGGCGGCGTCCTTGAATGGGTCGGTTAAGTTACACGCACAACAACAAAAAAATAGTAATCAGCGATCCGGGGGTGATTGCGGCACTCCGCCACTCCCGCTTTTTTTAAGGGCTTTTATAAAAAATGTTTTCAATAGCGGGCATCACCGGCTTTCTCATCAGAATTGTCGGCGAAACGCTTAATAGGAGTCCCCGCCTTTAAAATATAGTACATTCGACCAGATCATCTGAAGGGAGAATGGAGGGCGACGCCCGGAGTCGGGTGTCATCCATGTACCGGGTGTTGAACATCATGAACCGTGTGTCGAACAAAGACTTCACGCTGAAGTCTTCCAAGCATTCTACGCAAACGTTCTTTTCTGATGTTTTTCGCCCTGCATCCTGCATGCAGAGCGGTTACAAAAGAGATGCGCATGAACAATCACGCACACTCTTGTCGGTCACTGTCTCTGACACGGTGTTTGCACTTCCTTTACAGGATTATACGATGAGGAGTGGTAACGCATGTTGAATGACCTGATGGAAAAGCGAAAGAAGATCCTCGCTGAGTCTGAACAGCACAAGAACCAAAGAAACGAGCTCAATGCCACCGCAAGCAAATCCGCGCGGGAAAGGAACACGCTCAACAACCAGACACGCGAGTTTGTGGAAGAGGCGCAGAAAAACAAAGATCTCCGGGATAAGTATAACCAGGAAGTCCTTGATCAGAAAGCGCAGCGCAACGAGTTAAACGACAAGGCAAATGTGCTGTTTGAAGAGATCGAATCCTTCAAAAAGGAGCACGGGACGCTCAAGAACCGGGGCATCAAGGAACTCCAGAAGCAGATCGAATACATGGAGTACCGCCAGCAGACCGAGGTCTTTACCACCGATAAGGAGCGCGAGCTCATCGAGAAGATCAAGCAGATGAAAGGCCAGGTCAGGGAGCAGGAAGCCGAACTCGAACAGAACAAGGAGATGCGGACAAAGATCACCTCTGCACGGGATTTTCGTAAGGATGCTTCCGAGCTTCACGCAAAGGTGACCGAACTCGCAGAACTTGCCCAGAAACACCATGACCTTATGGTCGAATCCTATCGTAAGGCTGACAAGTCCCGCGAGTCAGCTGATGCCGCCCACAAGAGTTTTGTTGAGGCACAGGAATCAGCTGATGCCGAGCATAAGTCCTTTATTGCCTGCCAGAAAGAACTGCGCGATTATGACAAGGTCATTTCCGGACTGCGCAAGAAGACAAAAAAGGTCAAGGTAACAAAAGAGCAGAAAGCAGTCCGACAGGAAGCCGAGACCCTGTTCAAGAACTTCCGCGCCGGCGAAAAACTGACTACGGACGATCTCCTGCTGCTCCAGCGTTCAAAACTCATCTGATACTTTTAAAACAATCCCGCTTTTTTTATCGAGGCAATAATTTAATAGATTTACGGCAATTTTATTATACCAATGACAGAAGGTCGGACTCTCGTCCTGAGTGTTGATCGGGACGATGATATCGGGTGGAAGGCAAAGATTGAAAGCCCGGTTGTCGGCAGGCAGGAATGCCTGAAGGCTGCAGACAGGCTTGCCCTTGCCGATCCGGAAGATTCTGATGTCAATGCAATTTTTTCTGCCGTAAAAATTTATGATGAACTGATTGCAAAAGGAGAGGAGGCGGTCGTGGCAGTCATTGCAGGAAACCACCTGCACATGATCGAAGGTGACCGAAAGATCGCAGCAACTCTCGATGACGTGATAAAAGAGACAAAACCCACGAGCTGCATTCTTGTTTCGGATGGCGCGGAAGACGAGTATGTCGTACCGATTATCCAGTCCCGTCTCCCGGTGGCGAGCATCCGCCGCGTGATTGTCAACCAGATGCCCAACCTTGAGGGGACGTATTATATCCTAAAAAAACTTCTCGACGATCCCAAGATCTCGCGGGTGGTTTTTGTCCCCCTGGGTCTTGCCATGCTATTGTACGCGAGCGCATTTATCCTGGGATATCCGGGAACGGCAACTATTGTCGTGATTGGTGTTATCGGGATGTACCTGTTGTACAAAGGGTTTGGCCTGGACGAATTTATCCACGGGATTATCAATGCATTGCGGGCGTCCATGTCACGGGGCAAATTCTCCTTTGTCACGTACTCGACCACCATCGTGCTCGTGGTTATCGGGTTTGCCATTGGCTTTTTCACGGTCCTGAAGTATTATGCATCAGACAGCAGCATGGGCATTCTCCTGTATGTCATGAGTTTTCTGTATGGGGCGATCATATGGCTGATTGTCGCCGGTCTGGTCACATCGATCGGGGTTATCGTCGACGTGTATCTTAATGAGCGGGAGAATCTGGCAAAAGTAATTGTCTTCCCGTTTTTTGTCTTTGCGATTGGTCTCATCCTGTATGGCGCCAGCACCTATATCCTCGCAGTAAACAGCGTACCGGATTTTCCCATAAAACCGGCAACTGCCGGAATGTACATTATGTACTCGACACTCATTGGGCTCGCATGTGCAATTGTCGGAGTTATTATCCAGTATGTGATCGGAAAACGATTGGCCGAGCAACAGAAAGAGGCCATTATAGAAACCATCTGATCCTCTGATTGATATTTGTGGATTTTTTATTATTGCCCT
>JBAZHU010000214.1:0-3332 GCA_041652215.1 Methanoregula sp.
ATCATCGCAACTGGGGGGATGCCACAGCGGCGGGGGCGATGCCCCTTCCCGTCTTATGCCGCGTGCGGTTCGCATGCCGCACAGGCAGTTTCCGCTTTGACCGGCTCTTCCTGCTGCGGATAGTGCTTCGCGTTCTTCTTTTTCGTGAGCCAGACCAGCTTTCCCTCAACAAAGCCGAATGCGTTCATCGGGAGAATACAGATATCTTTTGGGACTGCCGACACGTCCGAATCTTTCGGGACGAGCAGGTACTGCGCCTTGAGCGCATTCCGTCCTTTCCAGCCGGCAGCCACGGCAGCAAGCAAGGTTGCTGTCGGTTCTCCATCATAGGACACTGCGAGGGCCACGCTCTCTTTCCTGCCCCTGACTTCACGGGATATGAAAAAAGCCATATCGCGTGAGCCGGCCATCGGAACCTGCTGGCATTCCCAGCCGTCATGATCCCTGAAATGTGCGCGGATCTCCTTATATGCAAAGGTCTGCATGACATCGTGTGCTGAACCCATATGTGATCATTCCGGAATAGCACCTGATCCCATATAAGTTTTAGGAATTTTGTTTATTTTTTGGAAAAATTAACAGAAAATATTAAACAATCTCTTTCTCGCGAGGGATACATTTCGCGACTCAGTATGAGACTGCGAACGGCCCGGTATCCAGGTACATACGATGCTGATTGCCGTGAATCATTCCGGTCATAATGTCCCGCATAGGTGATGTAAACATTTTATGCTGTACTTAAAGAAAAGATTAAAGAAAAATTGTTAAATAACCCGGGGTCCGAATAATCAATTGAGTTTTTTCTTAAACTGGCTTTCCATGGGTGAACTATGAAAAAAAAACTTCGATCTCCTGATCTCCGCGTCGGCATTTTCTTTGTCCTGTGCGTGTCGGCAATCCTGTCGTTCTGTGCCTTTTCCGGCTGCGTGAATACTGCCCAACCTGCATCAGGAAACCAGACCTTAACCGGCGTCTTGCCGACCGATGTTATAATTCCGGTTGATTCCCCGTCGTCCATCTCTTATACGAGCAGCATGCAGAAAGGCGGCATGCCGGTCGGCACCATGGAAGGGCTTGTGATCAAGGACCGGAACGGAAAGTTCGAATCCTCTCTCGCAGAGAGCTGGGACGTGTCCGGCGACGCAAAGACCTGGACCTTCCATCTCGTCAAAAACGCCACCTGGAACGATGGCATCCCCTTCACGTGCGCCGATGTGAAGTTTACCAACGATTACATGAAAGCCAACAACCTCACGATGGGGTACGTGCTCAAGGATGTCCAGTCCATCGAATGCCCCGATGATACTACCGCAGTATTCACGCTGAAAACCTCCTACTCGGCGTTCCTCGACCAGATCTCACGCCAGCCCGGAATCACGATCTCTCCTGAACACATCTGGCAGAACATCACCGACCCGCAGCACTACCAGGACTCGCAGTTTATCGGGACCGGGCCCTTTACCTATATTCAGACCGCGCCCGGGTACGTCCAGTTAAAACGTAATGACGCATATCACGGGAAAACGGCGAATATTACCGGTATCGTTTTAAAAACGATCACCAATGCCGACAGCCAGGTACTGGCGCTCAAAAACGGCGAGATCGATGTCGTGACCGGCCTCACCCCGGCCGTAGCGCAGAGCCTTACCCATGAAAAGAATATCGGGATCTACGCAATCAATGACACCAGCGCCTATGAGGTTGCATTCAACATCGACCAGTACCCGGCCAACAGTTCAGCCTTCCGCCACGCGATGAGCCACGCAGTGGACCGGGAGACCATCAGTTCCCTCTTCGGCACCGGGCGGCCCACACAGACCACCTTTTTGATCCCGGACCTTGCCGGAGATTACGTAAATCCAAAGGATGTGGGGATGTACGATTACAACCTCACAAAGGCACAGGAACTGCTCTTTGCCGCCGGCTTTGTAAAAAACAGCGACGGGACGCTGATCGGCCCCGATAAAAAACCGGTCGCGATCACCATTCCGCTCGGCTCCAAAGGCGCGGCCGGTAACCAGAAGGTAATCGCGGTCCTCAAAAATGACTGGGCAAAACTCGGCATTTCCCTGACCACGCTTTCGTACGATGACCAGACCCAGTACCGCAAAGCAGTCGATCTGTACCCGGTCTTTATCGATGCATTCCCGGTGACGCTGCATGACGATCCCGATGCGCTGGTAAACTTCGCTGTTACCCCGACCCAGGAACAGAATTACTACCATTACAACAATTCCGGGTACAATGCGCTCGTCGCGCAGATCCGTAATACTCCAAACCAGACCGCCATAAAGGAAATGGGGTATGCGATGCAGGACATCCTCGCACGGGACGTTGTGACCATCCCGGTTGCCAGCACCGACACCCTCGTCGCATACCGGACCGACCGGTTCACCGGCTGGGACATCGGCCCCGGCTACCATAGCATTACTGATCCCCTGGTTCTCGTGAACCTGACCCCGGTACAGGCACCGTAACATTTTTTGTGAAGGGCGGGAACAATGCACCGGATCGGGTCTTTTTTTATGTCACCGAAAATTTTTCCGGACGATCCTTCCCGTCATCAGCGAGGCCATGATGCCCGGTGTGAACGAACCGGAATCCTGATGATCTCCTCCCCGTGTTGGGCGATCCATCAAAACGACGGGAGTGCCGCATGATCAGCGGGAGATATCTCCTGCGCCGTCTCGGTTACAGCGGTGCGTCGTTTTTCGTCTGCATTACCCTTACCTTCTTTCTCCTTCACCTCATGCCCGGGGATTATATCACCAACTACCTCCTCTCGCTCTCAAATACTCTCCCGAAAGAGACTGTCGCACAGTTCTACCATCAGTTCGGGCTCGATCTCCCGCTCACCGACCAGTATGTCCTCTATATCATTAACATCCTCCATGGTCAGTGGGGATATTCGTACGTGTACGGTCAGCCGGTCTTTTCCATGATCGTGGACAAACTCTGCTGGTCGCTTGTCCTTCTCCTGCCGGCCACGGTCCTTGGGATCCTTCTGGGGACGGTCATCGGCGCATGGTCGGGCTGGAAATCGGGAGGAAAAAAGGATCTCGCCATCTTCAATGTCATGATCGTGATCCGGGCGATACCCGAGTTCTGGTGGGCGATCATGGCCGTGATGATCTTCTCCTTTTACCTCCGCTGGTTTCCCCTGGGGGGGTACACCAGCATCAGCGTCCTTTCAACCGGCATCAGCATCCCCGATGTGCTGTACCATGCGATCCTGCCCATTACCCTGATGACGTTTTTTATTGCGACCGGGAATTACTACGTCATGCGCAACTCGATGATCGCGGTCATAGGCGAGGATTACATCACCACCG
>JBAZHU010000215.1:0-3307 GCA_041652215.1 Methanoregula sp.
CGTAAGGTGGGGAGACCTCCCGATCACATGAACTTGGGGAAAACGGTACTGGCATGATAGGTGATTACGCTACAAGGAAGAAAAAGGCAGGGATTTATTCCAGGTACTTGTCGAGCGGGATTGTTTCGATCCTATCCTTTGTCACGGCAGTCACATCGATCTCCCGGGCCTCGGCTTCCTTTGTGATCACCTTAACATCGTGTTCGAGTTCCTTTATCGGGATCAGCTTCTTGCGCTTCTCCATCGGGGGATTCATCTTTTCTGCTTTTTCGTAGTCCACGACCTTTTTTAGGATATCTTCCGGGAGGGAACTGCAACTCTGGAGAAGACCGATGAATTCATTGGAGAAATAATTGTCAATCTGGATGCGGCGTTTTGTCGCGTGGGCGAACTTGCCGATCACGTGGCAGATATTCTCCCGGTCTTCCGGGCTCAGCTGGTCGACAAACTGGTAATCCTCGATCTTTCGTAGTGCGAGAACAATCGGTTCGAGACTGTCATAGGTGACAACGTACACCTGGTAATCTGCCATATCCAGATGGAATTCATCAAGGTACTCAACAGTATTTGCCGGCACCACAAGGAAAATATCCTTCTTGACATTCTCCTCCTTTGCATACTTTTTTGCTGCCTCGGCCTGACTCTTGATGTACAACGGGAAATTGGTGAGGTCGTCAGAATTCTTCGGGCTTTTCGCATCGAAGATCACGTACTGGTCGCAGATCAGGATGGCATTATCCGGTTTTTTCCCGGCAACCGGGAACTTTTCCTTGTTGCAGTATTCCAGGGTGTGCCGCTGGCAGATGGATCGCAGCGACTGTTCGACGACTTCCTCGTGCTTCTTCCAGGTCTGTTCCATTGCCTCATACTGCTGGTGGATCTCGGTGTCCCGGTCGGCCTGCACCCGGAGCCGGTCGTCATCCAGCTGCTTTTTGAGTGCGTTGAGTTCGGTAACCCGGGCATCATACAGACGGACACGTTCTTCCTCGTTTTCTCGGAGTTTTGCTATCGTTTCCTTGGCTTCAGTGTACTGGTTGTTGAGCAGCTCATTTTTTGCTGTTAACGATGAGATGTCCTCGTTCAGATTTTGGATATATCCAGTATTTTTCTTATCAGATTCTCTGAGCCCCCCCGCTTCATTCTCCTTCTCGTTAATCTTATGCGTGAGATCCTCGTTTTTCGACTTAAGGCTGACCAGTTCATCTTTCAACCGGTTGATAGTATTTTCGGCAGTTGTCGCTGTCTCGGAAAGCGTGGCTTCCAGTTTTGCCCGTTCTGTTTCTTTGTCGGTAACCTTTTCGTTCAAGAGATCGGCACGGTCTTGAGATTTTATTAGGTCTCGTTGAACCTGATCAAGGGTCTGTTTCTGTAGTTCGAGATCCTTCGAGAGATCCCGGGTCTTATTTGTCAGCTCGGAGATTTCCTGATCTTTTTTCCGGAGGTTTTCCTGGACCTGCTGGTATTCCCCGTATGCATCGTAGCCAAGGGAAACGATCGATTTCCATGAGAAAAGCCGTTCAAAAAATCCGATGTTTTTTATTCGTTCCAGGAATCTGCCGAGATATTCGAAGGGGGGAGTGTCCATAATAGATGCACCGGGAGACAATACTATCTGTTCGCTGATGAGTTCTCGTGATTAAATCTTATTAATATGCCGGGTTGAGGGTGAAAATGAAAAATCCGGCGGCAGACCCGGGTTTTTATGCTGCATCCGGAGGAGCCGTCTTTAAAAACAATATCGTCCAATACTCAATCCAAGAGCATCAACGGGAGATTTGCCGTGGAACATTCAGAACCCGGGGTCAGATGCCGGATACAAAAAGACCGTATCACCACCCTGATCGATTCGATCTATGCCTTTGCGATGACCCTTCTCGTCATCACCGTGGATATCCCTTCAAAGTACGAGCATACGCATGATCCAGCCCCAGTCCACACAATCCTCATGCAGGTACTGCCGGATCTCGCCCACTTTTTCATCGCCTTTTCCATCCTTGCGCTCCTGTGGTATTTCCATCACCAGCAGTTCCATCACCTCACCAGCCTTGACCGCCCGCTTCTCTGCATGAACATCGTTTCGCTTGCCTTTGTCTGCCTGATCCCCTTCTCCACAAATATTGCCGGCGATTATCCTCTTGACGTGCTTGGCGCGGTCATCTTTGAGATCAACATCCTTGCTCTCGGCCTTATCACGCTCATCCAGTGGTATTATATCCGGAACCAGAGCCGGGTGCTCGTCCCGCACCTTGATCCTGACCAGATCCAGCGCGAGATCCAATGGTCGTGGGTCTTTCCCCTTCTCGCCATTACCGGGATCGCGCTTGCTGCTGTCAGGCTCCCGTGGAGTGACGGCATCTTCCTCCTCGCCCCGGTGATCATGGCATACCTGTACAGGAAATCGCCGGTCTGAAGATTGTATGCGACCGGCCAAGGGCGCGTACAGGCAAAAACCTCATTAACGATCGCTCAGGAACGCTTGTAACTACGGGTAATCATAAAAAACCTGTTTCTGGAGAAATGCTAATTTTAAGATTCCTTGATCGCCACCCATGCCCATGCTATTGCCCGGGTAGTATCGTTACGGGATACTTCGGAATTCTGTGTACAGGTAATACCTCATTGTCGCAGATTTTTGGGTGCCACAAACGCAACGGGAAGAAAGATCCGGATGATTGCCTGAACCGTATTCCGGGATTTGGAACAGGGCAGAATAATAAAGAAGAAAAAGGAGACCCGGGGGGCCCGGATAAAAACCAAGAACCGGCCCGTTAACTGCTTGTCAGCCGTTGTGCGAATTCCTGCGCGGCAACCAGGTGCCCCCGGTCCGCCTCCGAGGCATTCCACGCGGCAGCAAAGAGCAGGAGCAGCGCGTTGTCGAGCGCCGCATCGTACCCTTCGTCATAGCCCTCGTCTTTTTTCTGCGGAGGCGGCAGCGGCAGGGCAAGCAGCGGCTCATCGGTCGTCGCAAACTGTGTGTACCACTCCGGCCGGGGCCGGGACTTTTCTGTGAGGGTTGCCTGCTCCGCGAGAATCTCAAATGCCATTTTAAAGGCCGGCGCACCGTCCGAGCCATCCAGCAACAGGATCCCTTCCCGCGCCTCAACCGGCACATCGCCATATTCCCCGGCAGCATACCGCAGGAATGCCACTGCCGCCCGGTGCGCCGCGGCCGGGGGAATACCGGCGCAGGCAGGGTGTACCTTTTCAGCGTACTCCCCAAGCGGGCCGGCAAGGGTGCCTTCCGCATGAATGGCAGCGGGGGCGCCGAACCGGCTCTTCAGCCGCAGGACGAGGATTGAGAGGCTCA
>JBAZHU010000216.1:0-3303 GCA_041652215.1 Methanoregula sp.
GACAAGCACCGACTGATACCCGGAGTAGACGTTTGCGAGGGCTCCCATGTCGCAGGCTCCCTGCACGTTGTTCTGGCCCCGCAGTGCGCAGATGCCTGTTCCGGGCCTCCCGAGGTTACCGGTCAGCATCTGGATATTTGCCACCGACTTAACGTTGTCGACACCGGTCGTGTGCTGGGTGATACCCATCGAGTAAAGAATCGCTGACTGGCCGGATTTTCCAAACCATTCTGCTGCCGTGATGATGTCCTTTGCAGGAACGCCGGTGATCTTTGCAACGTTCTCAGGGCTGTAGGCATCCTTCATCACGATTTCTTTGACCTTCTCGAAGTCCTTTGTCCGCTTTGCGATGAACTCCTTGTTCTCCCAGCCGTTCCTGATGATCAGCTGCATGAAGCAGTTCAGTAACGCAACATCGGTACCCGAGTAGAACTGGAGGTGCAGGTCGGCGATCTTCCCGGTCGGCGTGAGCCGGGGGTCGGCGTAGATAATCTTTGCGCCGTTCTTCTTTGCCTGCATAATGCGGCGCCCGATCAGCGGGTGCTGCTCGAAGGTGTTGGTACCGATGACAAGGAGGCACTTTGACTCGGCGATATCGGCAATTGACTGGGTCATCGCACCGGAGCCGAATGCACCGGCAAGCCCGACGACCGTGGACGCATGGCAGAGCCGGGCGCAGTGGTCGATGTTCGGGGTCTTTAAAACAGCCCGGGCAAACTTCTGCATTAAATAGTTCTCTTCATTGGAGACACGGGCGGACGCAAGGCACGCCATCTCTTCGCCCTTGTAGGACTTGAACTTGGACGCGATCAGTTTGTAGGCTTCATCCCAGCTGGCTTCAACAAATTTTCCATCCTTCTTGATGAGCGGTTTCGTTAACCGGTCGGGAGAGTTGACAAATTCCCAGGCATAGTTGCCCTTGGGGCAGAGTTTGCCTTCGTTGACCGGATTGCGCTGCCAGGGCTGGACCCCGACAACCTTCTTGTCCTTGACGACAAGGTTAAAGCCGCAGCCTGTCCCGCAATACGGACAGGTTGTGGGCACGTACTTGAATTCCATTCATACACACCTTATATAATGAGAATTCCCGCGTGGGGGTATTTAAATCCCATGAAAAAAATGTGAAAATTGATTAATAAAAGGGGGTTCAATGGTAATTCCGGTTGGTGCCGGGTAAAATGGTTCTGTCAATCACAAAGAAAAATCAATTACCTGCCCTTTATTTCCGAAAAGCAGGATCCCGTGGAGCGCGCAGGGTATGAAACCGCGCCGGATTCCCCCCCTTGTGGCCGATATTGTCAAGGCAGCCATCTCCGCTGTTGACGGGATCACGTTTACCGGGAACTCCGGCATATGCCCGGTTTGCGGCGGTCATCTTACGGGTTACGATACAAAAAGAAAACAGTTTGCTCACCTGATTACAGCCAGCGGTCCAAAAACCGTATATGTCGATGTCAAACGGTTTTCCTGCCGCACCTGTCACCGGTTCTGTCTCGCGGATAATCCGTTCTATCCCGATACCCGGATTGGTTCTGTTATTATCGATCTCTGCATTGCATTGTCAATGACGGTACCGGTCAACCGTGTGCCGGCGTACCTTGCGGCCATGGGCATTCTCGTTGACCGTTCCAGTTGCCGCCTCTACGTGCAGAGCACTATTAGTTACTACGTGCGGAACAATCTCCGGTATATGGATACAAACAGTGCATTCAGTATTCACCTCCCACACTCTGTCTTCTTACTCTCCAGCCTTGCCGTCAGTGCGGACGAAGAAATGCGCATTGGTGAGGGAGATATTCTTGCTGCCTGTGGTTTTCCCTCCGCACAACGGGCCGGGCCAAATCGCCGGTTTCCGCTGGAACAATGGACAAAACGGGATGACCCCGGATACTAAAACCGGGATGGCGCCGAAAATTAAGAGGGGAAATTATGCCGGGGAGATCGGAAGAACCGGGGGCCTGCCCAGTCGCGCGATAAAAAAAGAGAATTTATTTCTTTGGCACCGGGTTGAACACGTTCTCGTAGATCATGTCGCTGCCGGTATTTTTCAGCCGTTCCCGCTCGGATCTCTCTTCGACAAATGCCATGAGCGGCAGTTCCATGTCGACACCCGGGACATGGCCGAACAT
Source organism: Methanoregula sp. (assembly GCA_041652215.1). Lineage (GTDB taxonomy): Archaea > Halobacteriota > Methanomicrobia > Methanomicrobiales > Methanospirillaceae > Methanoregula. The sequence goes on from JBAZHU010000216.1 coordinate 2,130, forward strand.
CTTTTCGAGCTCGACCTGCTGGGCGTGCATGATGAGCGCGTTCGGGATCTCCGCCGCACAGACTTCCTCGCACTGGCCGCAGTTCACGCAGGAATCCGCGATATGCGCATAGCGGATCAGGTGGAACATGAAACTGACCGGGAGCGTCCCGGGCGGAACGTAAACCGGGTTCTTTGTTGTGCAGTCCACGCAGTAGCAGATGGGGCACTGGTCGATGCACTGGTAGCACTTGATACAGCGGGAGGTCTCGGCCATGATCTTCTTTAACCGGTCTTTGCCTTCGCCGAGTGCCTCGAAGTCGTGCTTGCGCCACTTGTCGCCAAGCTTCATCATCGCGCCTTCGATCTTGCCACGGATCTCAAGGCCCTTGGGGTTTGCCGGCTCGGTGGCAAGAATGCCTTTCTTGACCGCACCCTCCATGAGAGCTGCACCTTTCTCGGAACAGACCTCGACAAAGGTTGCCTTTCCGGCCCGGGGTCCGATAACACCCCAGTTTCCACAGGCAAGATCTGCCTGGCGGGGAATCTTCATCTTGCAGCGGCGGCAGTTGGATCGGCGGCCGTACCCGGCCTCTTCGAGTTCGTCAACGGAGATACCCTTATGACCTCCCTCGTATTCGATAATGAACTGGCCCTTGTCGATCTCTTCCTTGTGCACCTTCTCGGGGTCGACACCGAACTTGTCGGCAATCATCTTGCGGGCAGTAACCGGGCTGACCGATCCACCGCAATTGACGCCGATCATGATAATATTGTCAAGGTTGATCTGCTTGCGTTTCGCGAGTTCGTAGAACGCCATCGCATCGCATCCCTTGACTGTCACGCCGATCTTCTGGTCCTTTGCCCCGTTAAAGTATTTCTTGATGAGCTTGGGCATCAGGAGGGTCCCGCAATGGAGCGACCCGGCAGTCTTCACAAGGTCCTTTGGATCGGTGATAATGACCGGCACTGCATCGTACAGGTCAACACCTTTTGTGACCGCGAGGACTGCATCGACCATCTTTGACTCTAATGCATACTTCCACAGGCTGGTGACAGCGCCGCCGAGTTCTGCCTTTTTCTGGATCTCCGCATCGTTGGTCCATGCGTAGAGCATATCGCCTTTCTTGGTCATGTTCAGGCCTCCTTCTTGATCTTTTCAACCAAAACCGCACAGTGCTTGAGTTCCGGCATCT
>JBAZHU010000217.1:0-3300 GCA_041652215.1 Methanoregula sp.
CCGAACCAGGGTGTCCTTTGCACGTAATTCCCCGCGTTGTTCGAGGAGTATATCTGGTGTATGAAGGACTTGTAGGAGTTCTGGAGATGTGCTTTGGGAATTGCCAGATAAAAAGTCCTGACATCCGAGTGTTTTATTTGTTCGGATCGGAGCCTTGAACTTGTCCGAAATTTCAGTAAATGACTCCGTCACTCCTGATGGTGAGAGAGAAAACGAGTGACGGTCAATCCGTTCGTTGTCCGAATGGAATGGTTGTCCTACAAGAATATACGCGGCATCGGTTTTCTGCGGAAAACTCATCAGGTAATTATCAATTATTTGTGATGTCTTGTTAGCGATTGTATTATGGAAGTTCTCATTGGTATCCGGACAATCCGGACCCGATCCCACGCCGCAGTGATAGGTCCAATGATCCGAAAGAATTTCCTGACCTTCAACAGTAGTGCTGATAGATATGCTTGTCAAAATAACAACGAGGAACAGGATCGTGGAATTTCTCATGATATTGTCCTACTCAGAGAGAGTTTTTTAAACTATAATTAAATTTTCCGTATAAAAAATCAGGAGGGGAGGTACCCCCCATTATATCTGACATTCAGCAGATGTCCCCACGAGTTCGTTCCCGTAGGTGCAGGGTATGGGAGACCATCAATTAAAATGTCAAATGCATTCTGACAATCTGCCATTACTCTCGATAAAGTATAGGTATTCCCGTTGCGCGATGAGGACTGCGAACTAATCGATAATACTCCTGGCTTGAAGATGAACAGGGACGTTGCATCTGCGCCATAATAATTACTGAACATCTCAGTCCAACGATATTTATACCCTGATGGGTTTGTAAGCGTTACACTTGAATCGGGAATTACCGTGGTCCATCCCAACGATACTCCTCCTGAAGAGGTTAAGGAAAGGCCAATCGTTGAATGTCCCGATGTGGTACCGGGTTCTGCGTCCTGCACGAAAACTCCGGAAAGTGAGGGATAGACACCGGAATATCCTGGGTCTATTTCGATCTTTGGATTATAATTTCGGTATTGCTGATAACCAGAAATTGCTACCCCCGGGTTTGTTTGCAGATAGGATTGGGTGAAAAAGTAATCATGAGCACTGTCCGATTCCACATTATCCCAGTACCATGTTGTACCCAGAGTAACCTTTCCGATCCCGGAGTAGTCCCGATTGGTTGAAGAGGATGTAATGATCGCTGGAGTGGAGAGGGTCGACATCAGGGTCGGTGAACTGACCTGTTTTTGTGCGGCATCGGTTTTTTCCTTCAAGGTTGTTGTCATCCACTCATTGAGCCGGTTCTTTGCCAGATTCAAACTGGTTTCATTCACTTCGGAAGAGACGATATCAGCGTAAGTTACTGTTTCGCCATTGGGTAAAATCCTGAAACCGTAGGCTGCGATCTTATCATTGTTTGATAATTCAACGGATGCATATCCCTGATAGCCGTTTGGAAGTGTTTTTCCGTACTTTGCATTGAAAGTCTGGATTAATCCGTCTGCTTTTTGATCAATCTTTTCCTGAGTGATATCCGTTCCAATGAATGTGAAGGTATAATCATCAGGACTATAGCTTTGTCAATACTCGCAGCCGATCGTTGATCTTGTTGAGCACCCGCCGCGCCCACCATCGGTACCATCGCCATCGCCGCCAGCAGCAACGCCAGCAGGATGACGCCGTATTTCATAGGTTTCATTTTTTTCCTCCTTTTGTACATACGCTCCGCTCGAAGGACAGGTCGAATCATCATAATTTACGATAATGTTTCCAGCGCCCTGGAGAGCGAAGCCCGGGCCCGGCGAAATTCGTCGTCTCGCGAACCCGGTTTTTGGGACAACCCCCGGCTGTCCACACGGGACGTTTCGTTATGCGGGATATAACGGTTCTAACGCGAGGGTCTACCGGATTCCTGATCGGTAGACGATTGCGTTAGAAGCGTTAAGAGCCGGATTCTAAAATCCCCTCAACGGTATACTATGAACGTATCCGTAACGACCCTCGCAATCCTGGTCTGCGCCATCATGCTCATATCGGGAGTTTCTGCACAGGATGTCGACAATAGTACCGCGTATTCCGTGAGCCCGGCCGGAACCCTGCACCTGCCTGCGGTTATGTCTCCCATGACCGTCGGTTCTATCACCCAGGGAGAAACGGACTGGTATTCGGTCACGGTCCCTTCGGGAAAGTCATCCATTACCGCTGACCTCAACTGGGGATATGTCCCCAATTCCCTCTCGCTTTCGGTTATCGCCCCGGACGGGACGCTCGGTCCGTATTACGATGCATCTGACGGCGTAACGGATGGGAGAATTTTCCTTACCATCAGCAGGACCGGCGGAATTGCACCCGGGACATGGAGGTTCAAGGTGTACGGGGAGAACGTCCTTGGGACCCAGAGTTATAATTTTGTCACGTATTAAAACAAAACCATAAATCTGATATCCTATCGTGAGAACTATTCACTAATGAAACCCAGGCCGGCGAGGGCTGTTGCCCTCATTCTTTTCATTTTTCTGGTCTGCGTGCCGGCTGTTACCGCCGATTATGGCGGATACAGCGTGGCCCCGGGTGAGACGGGCGCGGCAGATGGCCAACCCCAGGACCCTGAACCGGTATCGTTCTTTGACCTCAGCCTGCGGGAGATGCTCATTGCCGTGGCACTGTCGTTCTGCCCGGTGCTCGTATACCCGGTCGAGCTCTTCTTCTCCTTAAAACTGCTCGCAGCCCTCGGATACCGGAAGGTCGAGAAAAATGCCATCCTGGGGAACCGGAACCGCCGGAAAATCTTTGCATCTATTGCGGCAAACCCGGGCGTGAGGTTTGTGGTCCTTGAACGGCTGACCGGGATAAAGGAAGGCACCCTGAAGTATCACCTGCTGATCCTTGAGACAAAAAGGAGGATTGTATCCTTTGGCAGCGGCAGGTCGCTAAGGTATTTCGAGAACAACGGCCGGTACAACACGCTCGAAAAGAAGGTCTTCCTCCACCTGCAGAACCCGACCACGCGGAGGATCCTCGGGATCCTTGCCGCGTCCCCCGAGGTCTCCCGTAAGGACATCGCCGGGATCGTGGGCATTGCCGGCCCGTCGATCACGTGGCACACTAAAAGGTTAAAAGGCGACGGGATTATTTCCACCAGCAAAAAGGGAAGGGCTGTCCGCTATACCCTTTGTCCTGCCGGGTTGAATGTGTTCAGGCAGTTTATTGGGGAGTCAGCCGGGAGCGCGGACAGCCGGGGATGAGCCGGGAGAACAGTCTTTCCAAAAATACCTGGTGAGGTAGTGATAGTGT
>JBAZHU010000218.1:0-3268 GCA_041652215.1 Methanoregula sp.
GTAACCTCGGAAATCGCAGATGAGACATTGACCCCGATACCATTAAGCGCATCGCGGAATTTTGCAAGATCGCCGGAAACATGAACGTTTTCATTCATGCGTGCGGAGAAATTCCCTTTTGAGAGTTCATGTGACACCCGTATACCCTCGTTTAAGGGGAGTGTTATTGAGTTAAGGGTCGTGTTGACTCCTTCGATGATCGTCCTGAACTCTCCCTGGTGCTTTGTCGCGTCGGCACGGATCGTGAGCCCGCCTTCTGTGGCAGCGGCAGACAGCATGTTCACATCAGTGATCATGTCAGAGATTGCAGTCATCATACGGGCAAATGCCGGCACCATCTCATCGTTGTCGGATCGTTTTCCGAGCTTTTTAAACTCCGCAAGGTCGCCGATGTTACCAAGAGCGATATGGTTTGCGGTTGTCGTGAGGTGATGGAGCCGTTCCTGAACGGTGTTGATTTCGCGTGCCACATCGGAAAGCGGGCCGGTGTAGTTGCCCTGTACGGTCACCGAAAAATCATTTACCGCCATCTTTGCAAGAACGGACTGTATCTCGGAAAGTCCGTTGTTTGTTTCCCTGAGCTGGAAATACTGCTCGCGTATCTGGTTGAGTGCGGAAATATCGCCGCTTTCGGCGTTCCTGAATAGATTTTCGATCTCCTGTTTTTCCATACTGCATCTCCTTGTCTGACCGGTATCTCCGGGTTGTTTCCTGCACGGGATACTGTTACGGGATTCCACGTGCATGCCGGTGGTTCCGGCCCTGCTGACAATGCATGAAAACCGGCTTTTTTTACGGGTAAATGGCCCGCAGCCGTCCTTTTATTGTATTCTGACATAGTATGGACTGTTAATAATCAATAACATCAAAGATCACCCGTAATATAAAGAAAGGGGGACGATTACGCACGTAAATGACAGACACTGACCGGAATGTTCTTATCATGACCAATGCAAAAGTTTTATATCCGGATTTTCATTTTTTATGACTCACTACGACGAAGAAATCGCACTCATCAGGGATCTCTTAAAGAAAAATCCAAAAGGTATGACCATCAGCGAGATCGCTTGTGCCCTTTCGCTCAACAGAGTGTCTGCCGCAAGGTACCTGGACAGCCTCCACTACTCCGGGCAGGCGGAGATGCGGCAGTTCGGGCGGGCAAAGATCTATACCCTGGCGACAAGGCTCCCCATTTCTTCTTTCCTGAATGTCCTCTCGTCACCCATGCTGATTGTTGACGGGGACCTCTTTATCCGGGATGCAAACAACGCGCTCCTTCGGCTGTTTTCGTTAAAACGCGAGGACGTACTCAGTCATAGTATGCTCCAGACAAAATTATCCGCAAGTTATTCCGGTATGTTTCCCGAAAGGATACAAGAGGTCATTAACGGGAAAGAACACGTCGAGGAAAAATCCTTTGAACGCAAAGGGAAGAGATACAGTTTTATCGTAAGGATGGTTCCGATTGTCGATGAGAGCGGGCAGCCCTGTGCAACGATAGTCCTTGAAGATATTACGGAACTCAAAAGATATCAGCAGCACCTCGAAACAATGGTGGAACTGCGCACAAAAGAATTACAGGAGACAAACGATCGCCTGACATCCGAGATGGAGGGGCACGAGAGGACAAAGGAGGCGATCCTGATCAGCCGGAAGAAATACCGGGCGCTTGTCGAGGACATGCCGGCCTATATATGTAATTATGAGCCCGACGGGACCTTCACGTTTACCAACGAAAACTTTTGTGTGTTTATGGGGAAAGATGCCAAAGATCTTGTCGGAGTGGAGGTCTTCTCACTCCTTTCCCCAAAAAATGTGACCATAATTCAGGATGCATTAAAAAAGATCAGCCATGAGTGTTCTGCCGAGACCATAACGCTCGAATTCAGGGGAAAAGACGGCACACCGGTCTGGCACCAATGGACGATCCGGGCATTTTATGACCGGCGGGGAAAAGTTGCCGAGTTCCAGTCGATCGGTATCGACATCACGGACCGGATCCGCACCGAGACAAAACTTGCAGAGGAAGAGAAAAAACTCGACGCGATCATCCGGGGATCTCCGCTGCCCCAGATGATTATCGAAAAAGACCACCGGATTGTGTCGTGGAATACCGCAATGGAACACTTCTCAGGACTTAAGGCCGGCCAGATGATAGGGGCGACGACGTTTGGCAATATCTTTTACGACCACGATCGCCCGCTGCTTGCCGATCTTATTATCGATGAAAAATTTGACAAAATGTCAGAGTATTTCCCGCAAAACTGCCGGCGATCCTCGTACCTTGACGATACCTGGGAAGGCATCACCTTCTCAAGGATTCATCGAGGGGAGGGGAGCTGGGTATTTTTCACGGCTGCAGCAATCCGTAATGAGGAGGGCGGTATAACCCATGTGGTGGAGACCATGGAAGACCTTGTCGGGTACAAGACAAAAGACGGGACGTCGTTTATTGTCAGGCCATTGTTCCCGATGATCGATAAGGATGCACTCAATTGACAGAATTTTTTAAAAGTTTCGGGACTTTTGTTTGTTCAGCGATCCGGCCCACTCACTTTCGTGATATATTGCGGACGACACAAAAAAACCGGATTAAGTCAGCTGCGGAGGGTTATTTTATTGTATCCCAAGTCTCCATGGCTGAGCCGGCGAGGATTCCGGATGTTTTTTTTATACAGAGAATTCTGGAAAAACAGATACAAGACGCTATTAAAAAATAACTCTGTTCGTTGTGCATATGTGTAGCGTTATCATAAAGTTATTTAGGAGGACTAAACATACTTTTTTAAATAATCTTTTTTTATCTAATGCACTGTGTCTTTATGGGCTCCCGGGATGAAATCGAACGCATCAAGGAGTTCCTGAAAAATCATCCCCGCGGCATGAGCATCGGCGGGATTGCCACTGCGCTCTCTATCAACCGGGCCACGGCAGCCCGGTATCTCGATATGCTGTGGTTTTCCGGGCTTGCCGAGATGCGCCAGTTCGGGCAGGCCAAAGTCTTTTCACCTGCAAGGAGAATCCCGATGGGATCGGTCATCAATCTTTTTGCATCGCCCATCCTGATCATCGACAAGGACTTCTTTATCCGGGACGCAAACGATGCCATGCTCAAAACCTTCGAACTGAAGCACGGGGACGTGGTCGGGCACAACATGCTGTATACGAGCCTTGCCGCCAGTTTCTCCGGCACGTTTGAAGAGACCATGCGTCTGGTTATTGAAGGCAGGAGACATTCCGCGGAAAAAACGTACGAAAGGAACGGGAA
>JBAZHU010000219.1:0-3162 GCA_041652215.1 Methanoregula sp.
TACTGCGGTTTTTGACCTGCTCAACCGGTACCCGCAGGTACCCGGTGCACCATAACAATACGGATCCATCATGTGTAGATCAGAGAATTTTTCATATCCTATGCGAACATAATAATTACCTGCTCTGGTAACGAGACAGGGGAGACGTTGGATGAAAAAGTGTCCGCACTGCGGGATGAATATCCGGGATAATGTAGATGTCTGCGGGTACTGCGGAGGCGAAATAACGCAGAAACCGGAACGATCCGCCGGCAATAAAGGCGCGCAGGTTCCGCAGCGGAACACCCAGCCCCGGCCAGCCCCGAAAAAAGCGGAAGCTCCCCCGGCCGAAGAACCGGAAAACGAAGAGGGTGAAGAAGAAGAGGGCGGTCTCTCTGCCATTCTCCAGCCGGGCGAACAGGTGCTTATCGGGTCTCTCAATGTCTCAGTAAAAAAGTTTTTTTTCCACGCGTACCTGACGAACAAGCGTATTTTTTTGATCGATACCCAGGAAAAGAAGATCAAGGTAACGGCAAAGGATATCCCGCGCGATACAATTGCCGACAGTTCTGTGGACTCATCCGAGAATTCCGATCCGGTGCTGGTGCTTTCAGTAAAATCCGATGCAGATGAGGATATCAAGACCATGAAACTGGTCTTTGCACAGAATGGGTCCGACCGCACCGGGGAGATTGGGGACTGGATGGCACTACTCCACCCCGAACCGGAAGTAAAGAAACCGCGTCGGGCGGCACCTCCGCAAAAAGAGCCCGAGCCCCCGGAGGAAGAAGGGGCGCGTGAAGAAGAGTCGGAAGAAGAGTTTCCGGCACGGCCGGTACGACAGCCGGTCCGCCACGAGGAATTGCGCCCGACCAGAAAACCCCTCAAGGAGCACGAACGCCAGCCGCCGGTAAAACGGCTGATCCCCCTTGCCCGCGAACCGGAACCCGAGCCTGAACCAGAACCCGAACCGGAAGTCCTCCCCCAGAGAAGGGTGCAGGTCAGGACCATGAACGAGCCGTACAGCCACAAGGCTCCGGTCACACGCGAGATCCCAACCCCGGTCAGGAGCGATACGCAGATCGTCAGGAAACCGGAAGTCCATGCAGCAATGCGGACTGCCATGAAAAATCCCGTGCAGCCGGTGCGGCAGACCGGTGTCCACCCGGTAAGAAGCGTAACGGCAGAACCCGTTCGCCGGCCTGTTCCGGAACATGAACCCCTGCGGGAGATTGTAACCGATGAATACCCGGCCGTTCCCCGTAAAGCGGTTCGGGAAGAGCCGGCCGACAACAACCCGCAGTTCTGCCATAACTGTGGAAAGAAACTCCCGGGCGAGGCAAATTTCTGCCCGGGATGCGGGACACGGCTCGGACGCTCGAAAACCGACCCTGCCGCACGCTTTTCAAAAACCATTCCCCGCCCGGTCCCACCAGCTGCCACCACCACACCCCATCCGCACAAAGTTCCCCGGATTGAAGAGGTCCATGACGATGAGGAGGAGAATCTGCCGCCACGGAGACCCCCGGTCAAAAAGACCCCAAAAGGAAGCGACATGACCATCCTGCAGAAATTCCTGCGCCGGTGATCGTACATCAAATTACCAGTATCTTATTTTAATTTTTAATCCGGCCGGAGATACGCCCTGTATTCCTGTTTTGCCTAAGAAGAAATCGTTATATGAATGCCCATCTCTTGTATTAGTACGATTACGGAGAAACCGAGGAAACTTAATGAAACGAAATATTCAGATTGAAGCATTGAATCAGATCCCCCTGGAAAAACAGCGGATTGAACTCGTTGAACGCAAATGCCTCGGTCATCCCGACAGCATCGCCGACGGTATCGCAGAATCGATCTCCCAGGCACTCTGCAAGGTATACCTTGAAGAGTTCGGCGTGGTCCTGCACCACAACACCGACCAGGGAGAAGTCGTTGCCGGCGAATCCTGCCCGAAGTTTGGCGGCGGAAAAATGATCCGGCCCATCTATGTCTTAATCGACGGCCGGGCCACCAAACAGTTCAACGGCGTCACCATCCCGACCGATGCGGTTGCGGTCGAAGCGGCGCACGCGTACCTCCACAAGATCCTTCCCGAACTTAACCTGACCAGGGATGTCAGCATTGACAGCAGGCTCGGGACGGGTTCAACCGACCTGCGGGACGTATTCAAGCCCAAGCAGGGAAAGGTCCCGCGTTCCAACGATACCTCGTTTGGTGTCGGGCACGCACCGTTTTCCGATGTCGAGAATATTATCCGGAATGCTTCGGGCTATATCGATACAAAACTGCGTAAAAAATATCCCGCTATCGGGCAGGATATCAAGATCATGGGGCTGCGCGACGGGAACACGATCACGCTCACCGTTGCCTGCGCCATTGTCGACAAGTACTGTGCGGACATAAAAGAGTACCAGGATTACATGGCCCTCCTGACCGAAGAGATCGGGAAAGTTGCAAAGAAGAGCACGAAGCGCAAGATCGTGGTCAATGTCAACACTGCCGACGACATTAAGAACAAGAGTGTGTTCCTGACGGTCACCGGCACATCCGCTGAGATGGGAGACGACGGCTCGGTCGGCCGGGGCAACCGGTGCAACGGTCTTATCACCCCCAACCGCCCGATGAGCATGGAAGCCACCAGCGGCAAGAACCCGATCAACCACATCGGCAAGATCTACAACCTCCTCTCGACCCAGATCGCACAGGAGTCGGTAAAGAAGGTCGATGGCATCGAGGAGATGTACGTCCGCCTGCTCTCGCAGATAGGTAAACCGATCGATCAGCCCCTCGTGGCAAGCGTCCAGGTACTGCCCCATAAAGGCGTCGCGTTAAAAGAGATCAACAGCGAGATCAACGAAATCGTTGAAGACAACCTGGCACACGTGACCAGCATCACCGAGAAGGTAATCCGTGGCGAACTCAACACCTTCTAAAAAGAAACAAGGCGATAAAAAGAGATCCGCCCCGGCACCGGGCGGGATTCCTCCTTTTTCCGGCATGATACGGCTAGCCATCCCCAACAAGGGGAGGATCGCAGCGCCGATCATGGACCTGATGGAAAAGAGCGGGCTCCACCTGCCGGACATTGCCGAGCGCCGGCTCATTGCCCGCACGCTCGATCCCCACGTGGAAATCCTGTTTGCCCGGCCCATTGATATCCCTGAGTACGTGGCAACGGGC
>JBAZHU010000220.1:0-3144 GCA_041652215.1 Methanoregula sp.
GTCTGTAGCTTAGTTCGGCATAGCGGCGGACTCTTAATCCGCAGGTCAAGGGTTCAAATCCCTTCAGGCCCGCTTTTCTTTTCGTGACTGTTTGGTACTGGTCTGTCAGCAGCGACACCGTGATCCGTACGCCGCGTAGCATACCGGTGACAAAAAAATCCGGCTTACCGGATCCAGCCCATCCGCACCCACCGCTCGTACTCTTCGGTGCGGAGATCCCGGTTCTCAAGAACAAGAGCCGTGAAATAAGCACGGTTATCCGCGAGGAGTGCATCCTGCGCCGGATCAACATACCCGTCCCGGATTGCCCCGGCAAGTTTTTCCCCGAGCGCCCGGGCAGCAGGTTCGCCTGCGTCCACGGCGCCCGGTTTTTCACCGGTGGCGATGCTGACGCCCCCGACAGAGACAACCCCTAAGTAGTTGAGCACGTGGTTAAGGTATGCAACCACATCGTCGCCACCGGACCCGGCCGTTGTCGCAACGGCGCATCCAAATTTCCCGGCGAGCACCTGGTAATGGATCGCATCAGCGAGCCGGTCGAAAAACACTTTCATCTGGCCGGAGATGTTGTCGACATAGACCGGCGACCCAAAGACGATGGCATCGGCTTCGTTCATCCGGGCCAGGAGCGCCGGGACATCGTCATCGTTGACGCAGATGCCGTTTAAGGCGCACGCATCGCACGCGGTACAGGGAATGATACGGTAATCGGCAAGGTCGATTATTTCGGTTTCTGCACCGGCGTCTGCCGCTCCTTCGAGTACAAAACCGGCCAGTTTTCGTGTGCTGCTCCTTATCGTCCGGGGACTTCCGTGGATGGCGAGGATCTTCATTTTTCCGACTCCCTGGTACATGAGATTTGGCGGGAGGGATTATGAGGGGATAGGGTACGGGTACCGATCCGAACCGGAGGAAGCGGTCCGTAGAGCATCCCGACAGGGACGGGTCCAAACCGGCGCGTGTGCTCCCGGGAACACCAGAGAGTATATCGTATCCCGACAGAAAGGATCAGAAACGGAGACTATACGATGAAATTCAGCGGAAGCAAAACAGAAAAGAACCTGCTCGCGGCATTTGCCGGCGAGTCCCAGGCACGGAACCGGTACACGTTCTTTGCGAGCGCAGCAAAGAAGGAAGGATACGAACAGATAGCAGCGATCTTTTTGCAGACCGCTGAAGAGGAAAAAGAGCACGGGAAACTGTTTTTCAAACAGCTCGCGGGCGGCGACGTGGAGATTACGGCTGCCTATCCGGCAGGCACGATCGGCACCACGAAGGAGAACCTCGCTGCTGCGGCAGCAGGTGAGGAGATGGAGTGGGGTACGCTCTACCCGAAATTTGCCGCCACCGCAGACAAGGAGGGGTTTAAGGAGATAGCAGACCTCTTCAAGATGGTGGCAACCGTGGAGGCCCATCACCAGCAGCGGTATGGGAAACTGTTCGAGAGTATGGAGAACGGTACCGTCTTTAAGGAGGAGACGCCCGGGAAATGGTACTGCCGGAACTGCGGGTACGTCCACGAAGGGAGGTCTGCCCCGGCAAAATGCCCGGTCTGCGAGCACCCGAGGGCATACTTCGAGCGGGCGGCAGAAAACTACTGATTTTTTTTGGTTTTTTGCTCTGTAGAAATTATTCGGAACACTTCAGACGCTTTCAGGGACTTCGCCCCCGCACGCTTGATGCGGCCCCGGGTTTGCGATGGTGCCGTATTATCAGCACACCCTCGTGATCCCTTCGACCTTATCGAAATCCGAATCGAAAGAAAGGATCCGGGTAATGCCCTTCATTCCCATGAGAGAGACGGACACGGCATCTGAGACCGAGAGGGTTCCATCGTAATGCAGGAAAACCGCCATGCCCCCTTTGAGAATCTGTTCATCTGCGAAAACGATCTCGCAGTTGTCGGTAAAATAATGATAGAGGCGCTCACCGTTTTTCCCCCCGCTGCGCCTGCCGATGATCGTCACGGACTCGGCAAGGATCAGATCGGAAATGACGAGGGTCTCATCTTCAAGCGAGGGCAGGATCTTCTTTGCCGGAGCGTGCCACTGATCCCGCCGGTCGGCAAGTGCGATGAAGAAGGATGAATCGACAAGAATCATCGTTCGCCCGACTGGATCTTCTTCTTGTCGTTTACCGCGTCCCCACCCGAGCTGATCATGCCGCAGATACCTTCAAGCGTCACTCTTTTGCGGGGGTGAATGGTAATAATCCCCTCGTTTACCTCCCACTGGAGAATATCGCCGGGCACCAGGTTCAGTCCCTTTCTGATCTCGGCAGGGAGAACGGTGGAATACCCTTCAGATATTTTTGTTTTGCTCAGCATAATCCATTTCCTTAGTAATACCGGATACATTAGTAATTTGGTTTTACCAATTAAATCTTTGGGCTAAAGATTCCGTAAGACCTGTGGGATAATTCACATAAAAAATTTCGATAGTGAAATTCTTTCTTTCGCCGGATGTGTTTTCGGGAGTTGAGGATCTGGGATTCTTGAACGGGGCGGTCCAGATTCCGGTAGCGGGACTTTTCGACAGTGACAAAAGCGATGCAGCGAACGGTTCTCTCGCAATTACTCTCCCGGGTCCGGCATATTCAGCCACACATCCCGGTAATCCGTGTACTTTGTGAGCAAATCGATGACAGCAGGCAGCGGGTCGCTGAATATCCCGGTCAGATCTGCCTCACCCGGTTCTTTTGGGACAAACGCGAGATGTTCTTCGGGCGGCGCAAACGCCGCGTGCACGTCCGCCCGGTTGCCCCGTGCGTCCACCCGGTACCAGCTATACTCGTTGAGCCAGATCGCATTGAGACCGTGCAGGTAAAAGGCCGGGCCGAGATCGCTGTGATTTTTCAGGCGCTGGTAACAGAACCCGGCAGGGATGCCGTTTGCCCGGAGCAGGGCGGCGAGCAGGTGGCTCTTTGCAAAGCAGTAGCCGGTGGTATGCGCGAGAACTGCTGAAGCAGAGAGCGTGACCGGGTTGGTTTTGTAGTCCCGGCTGTGCCGGATTTCATCGCGGACGAATACAAAACAACGCTTTGCAATTTCCTCGTCACCACGATAGTCTTGGGAGAGAGCGAGTGCTTTTTCCCGGACGGCCGGGTGGTCGTAGTCAATGATGGGTGTCGCACGGAGGAATTCTT
>JBAZHU010000221.1:0-3127 GCA_041652215.1 Methanoregula sp.
CATCCGCGACAAGTGGACCGATCCTGCTGTTGTCGTGGTCACCCCGGATTTCTCGTTTGCAGTTCCGCTGCTCGGGGGCCACCATGGGGCAAACGCACTCGCAAAGGAACTGGCCGGCCTCGGCCTTGTGCCGGTAATCTCCACGGCAACCGAAGCGACCGGGCGCGATTCCGTAGAAGCGATCGCCGGACGTTCCGGCTGCGATATTGTCAACCGGGACTCGACCCGGGCGGTTAATGCCGGCATTCTTGACGGTACCACAAAAGTCTATTCCGTGCCCGGCCCGGGTATCGTTATTGCCGGCCCGGACGTATCGCTGCTGGTGCACAACGGGGATTATGCAGTCGGTATCGGCTGCCGTAAAGGGATTGCGGCTGAAGAAGTGACTGCTGCCATCGGTAAGGCCCTCGCTGATGCCGGTATTGCACAAAAAGACGTGATGATCTTTACGACCACGGCAAAAAAATGCAATGAGGCCGGCCTTATTGAGGGAATTGCCGCAATCCCTGCCAATTTAATATTCCTTGACGATGACACTATTAACGCACAGACCCCGGCCACACCCTCGAAGGCAAAAAAGATCGGCCTTGTCGGGGTTGCCGAGCCGTGTGCGCTAGCAGTGAGCAAACACCGGGAACTTGTCATGAAGAAAACTGTTTTTGGGAGGGTGACCATTGCCATTGCCCGGTAAGAGTACATCAAACGGACTCTGGATTGTCGGGGCCGGGCCCGGGCGGATGGAGTACATGACCGGTCGTGCGATCGAGGTGATCTCCCGTGCGGACTACGTGATCGGAAACGATAGTTATCTCGAACCGCTCCAGCCGCTGCTTGTCGGGAAAACCGTGATCCGGAGCTCGATGGGTAAAGAAGTGGACCGGGCGCAGAAGGCAATCGAACTTGCACAGACCCACGCGGTTGCAATCGTGTCCGGAGGCGATGCCGGGGTCTACGGGATGGCCGGCATTGTTCTTGAGGTGCTTGAACATTCGGGTGCGGCAATTCCGGTAGAGATTGTTCCGGGCGTGACTGCCGCAAATGCCGGTGCGTCGCTTGTCGGCTCGCCTCTCTCCGGGGATTTTGCCGTCATCAGCCTTTCCGATCTCCTTACGCCATTAGAAGTGATCGAAAAGCGCCTCGATGCAGTCTTCTCGGTCGGGATCCCGGTCGTGATCTACAATCCCCGGAGCCACGGCCGGCCGCACAACTTTGCGCTCGCAGTCGAACACGCACGGAAATATTACCCGGCAACGGTGCCGGTCGCTATCATAAAAAACGCCCTGCGCGAAGGACAGGCCGACCCGGTGATAACGACGCTTGGCGGGATCGAGAGCGTTATCGAAGAGATCGATATGCACACGACCGTCATTATTGGCGGGAACGAGAGCAGGATATGGAGGATGGGTAACAATGTCAAAGGAATCATTACGCCACGCGGATACCACCACAAATACGTATATTGACCCCGGCGCCACGACTCCCGAGGCCTACGAGATCTCGAAGACCTCACGTACGCTCGCGCGAAAAATCGTGGGAAACGAGACCCCCGAGGACCGGGTACGCCAGCGCTGCTCGGTCGCGGTCGGCGATTTTGCGATGGCAGACCTCCTGCGGTTTACTGCCGATCCGGTCCCTGCCGCGATCCGGGCGCTCAAAGCCGGTACCCACATCATTACCGATATCCGGATGGTGCAGGTCGGCATCCAGAAGAAAGGGCACAATTCGAAAATTCTCTGTGCCCTGGATTTTGGCGGGGAAATTGCACGCGAACGGGGAATCACGCGGAGTTCTGCCGGGTTTATCGCGCTCCGCGACCAGCTGGCCGGTTCCATCGTCGTCATCGGAAACGCCCCCTCAGCCCTCCTCACGGTCTGCGGGATGGTAAACGAAGGCATCCGGCCTGCCGTTATTATCGGCGCTCCCGTTGGTTTTGTTAACGCGGCAGAATCAAAGGCCGTGCTGCGCAACCTTGACATCCCGTCGATCTCAACGGAAGGGACACGCGGCGGTACACCGGTCGCGGTCGCAGCCATCAACGAATGCATCACGATCCTTATCGAGGAATCTGCGTCATGAGGGACCCGGTCACCGGTTTTGAATATCCCAAAGACTGGCAGGAAAACGTTTCCGATCCGGCCGGGCTTGAACCTGTCGCACAGGGTTTTGCTGTCCTGACATCGTCAGGCACGATCCTCCGGCGCGGGTACACCACCGGAACCACGGCCGCTGCTGCATGCAAAGCAGCGATCCTCTCGCTTAAACAGGACGTGTCCGCCGTTACCGTACTGCTTCCTGCCGGTCTTGCTGCCGATATCCCGGTCATGGCCCATGCCGGGCATGCATCGTGCAGGAAATTTGCCGGCGATTATCCTGCGGATATCACGGCCGGTATCGAATTTGTCGCGGATGCCAGGGTCGCCGAATCCGGCCTGAATCTTATTCCCGGACCTGGCATCGGCCGTTTCGTGCGGGACACGCCACGGTACAAAAAAGGAGCACCGGCAATCAGCGAAGCCCCGCTGGCCTGCATCCTTGCATCCATGCAGGAAGCCCTCGACGCCAACGGTCTTTCCGGCGCCACGGTCACGCTCTTTATTCCCGAAGGCGTTCGTATCGCAGAAAAAACCCTCAATCCCCGTGTTGGGGTGGAGGGCGGGATCTCGGTGCTCGGGTCGACCGGGCTTGTCGAACCCTGGGACGATCATCTTGAAGAATCGGTGCAGGCCCGGGTCAAAGGCGCAAAAAACGTTGTCCTCACGACCGGCCGTATCGGGCTCCGGTACTCGCGCCTGCTCTTTCCCGATCGCGAGGTCGTACTTGTCGGGGGCCGGATTAAAGAGGCCCTGTCTGCCGCAAAAGGCGATGTAATCCTCTGCGGCCTTCCAGCGCTGATCCTAAAATTTATCGAGCCGCATATCCTTGAAGGTACAGGATACGCGACTGTTGAAGAACTGGCAGCATCGCAAAAATTTTTACCGGTCGCATCGCCCATTCTTGCAGCGTATAAAAAAGAACATCCCCGGGTAAAGGTGATCCTCGTGAACCGGGAGGGAATAATAATCGGAGAGAGTCCATGAAAATCGTCGGTGTCGGGTGCGGGCCGGGCATGCTCACGGAACAGGCAGCC
>JBAZHU010000222.1:0-3122 GCA_041652215.1 Methanoregula sp.
AAGCGTGTGTCCTGTTCGAGTCCTTCGGGCCCGGATACGTAAAATGCCGGGAATATGCAGAGGCTCTCCTGGCCATCGGGAGATTCCACGAAGGGGCGGACGAGGCGCGGGCACTCTGCAACGAGAAAAACGACCCTGCTGCATTCCGGTTATACCTTGCTGCACGGGCCCGGGCAGATGCCGTCGGAGCTCCCGGTGCATACGCCGCGTTTCTCAGAGATGTTCCCGACCCGGGCATATATCTGGATTATACCCTCCTCTTGCAGGAGCGGGGGGAATTCCTCCCGGCACTGGTTACAGCAAAAAAACTCTGCGCAATCGACAGCCGGCCCGAGTACCGGCTCCTCACCTGCGAGCTATCAGCGGCGCTGGGCGATCACCCCAATGCCACTTCAGGCTACGAAAACCTGATCCGGGAGGCACTGGATTCACCCTGCCCCGCAGAAATCCTTCGGCAGATCCTCCGGTCGTATATCAGGTATGTCAATACACAGTTCCCACCGGAGGATGCTCTCGCACGGTTTCTCGCGCTTGTCCCGGGCGACACGAATGTTGTTTCACTTACCGAAACGGCGCAAATGTACCGCGAACGGGGGGATACAGGAGAAGCGCGATCCTGGTATTACCGGGCATACCGCGCCGATTACCTGAACGGGGGGCTCCCGTACGCAGAGTCTCTCTCCTCGCAGGGGGACGACCGGGAGTGCGAGAAGGTGCTGCTTTATATCCTCGCAAATGTCAGGAAACTGGCCGACCTCAGCCGTGTTGCAGCGGCCGTGACCAAAAAAGGCGGGACGCTCCACCGGATGAGACGGTTCACCGGAGAACTGGTCCGGCGCCTTGAAGAGCGGCGGGAGATGCTCGGGTCAGCGGAGCGGGAGTGCCTTGCCGCCGCGTACCTGAGCGCGGCTGCCGATGCACTGTCACGGGAGGACTATGCGGCCTGCATGCACGCGTGCCTCTGCGGTATCGATGCGCTGCCCGCGTACTCCCGTGACTGCCATCCGGACGACTTCCTTACCCTGATACACAAAACAAAGGAGCAGATGCTCACGGACTGCCCGGTCGTACATGCACCCCGCACGGAAAAAAAGGCGGTGTCACTGAGGCCGGTGCAGGCCATCTGCGACGTCATGGCACTCACGGAACCCGAGCAGAAGATTTTTACGTTCCTTGCAACCCACAAACGGGCGAGCGAGACAGACCTTCGCCGGCTACTGGGCACCCGCAGGGTCGCCGGTATCGTAAACCTCCTGATCCGGAAATCGGCTTTGCAGGGAATTATGCTCATAGAAAAAAAAGGTATGAGTGCGGAGGGAGAGGTCTATGAATACTGCGGAACCTGAACAGACAGGCCGGCGCCGGCACCAGAGTCTCAATATCATCAACGCGCTCCGGCGGGGAACCGTGCCTGCGGACGGCCTTGAACGGATTGCGGTCGGGCTTGACATGGAAGAGGCTGTGATCAGCAGGCAACTGGATTTCGTGGCAGAAGGGGGGGGTGACCTCAAGTTCATCCGGGGGGATTACGGGAGTGGCAAGACATTCTTTGTCGCCCGGGCCCTTGAGATCGCCGGCACCAAGAACTTTGTTACTGCCCACATTTTTGTCTCCCCTCAAGCCCCGCTCTCGAAACCAAAAGCGCTGTACCAGCAGATCTGTGCCAATCTCAGGACAAACGAGGCGGAGCACGCGGCGAAGACCATTGTGGACAACTGGCTCTTTGCCATCGAGGAACGGCTGATATCAGCGGGCAGCGGGGAGACAAATGATGCGGATCTCGAAGCCGCAACCGAAAAAGAGATTGAGACGGCCCTTGCCGGTATCAGCGAGAAGAACACGGCCCTTGCCGCCGCCCTGCGCACGTACTACCGGGCAAACAATGCCGGCGACTACCCGATCGCCCAGGCCGCCATCGGCTGGATCGCGGGAGAAACCACCGTGGGACGCGACTTCAAGCAGAAGGCGGGCGTCAAGGGAGACGTCGAAGATACCACCGCTTTTCTTTTCCTTTCAGGGCTTGTCGAGATCATCCACGGTGCAGGATACCGGGGGCTTGCGATCGCCATCGATGAACTGGAGACCACGCAGGGGCTCCAGCGAAACCAGCGGGAGCGGAGTTACCAGACACTCGCCCGGATCATCGATGCACTTGATGGGGGCCGGATGCCGCACTGCTATTTCCTGTTCACCGGCACCCCTGCATTCTTCGACAGCTCGCGGGGCATACGGTCGGTAACACCACTCTACGACCGGATCAGTGTGGCCGAGACCGGCGCCTACAAGAACCCCCGCCAGCCCCAGATCCATCTCTCCCGGTTTGACACCGGCAAACTCGAACTGGTCGCCCTCAAGGTCATTGACGTGTACTCGCAGGCCTACCGGGAGGTTGACCGGGAGAAAGTCTCCCACCGGTTCGTACGGGCCATGATCAAGAAGCTCACGGGCCGGTTCGGCGGCAGGGTGGACGTGATCCCGCGGATTTTCTTAAAAGAGTTCGTCGACGTGCTGGACAAGTGCGAGATCTACGAGGGATACAACCCGGCCGATGGCTATGAGTTCGAGGCCGAACACCTTAAAGGGGAACTCAAAGCGGAAGAGGAAGCGGTCATGGTCGTGGAATTTTAAAAAGCGCCCCGGTGATACTGTTTTATCGTTTCAGCATGAATGGTAATGATATGCGTGCGGGGTTCTGTTTGCTGGTAGCAGGTGCCTTGCTCTTTATTATAGCCATACTTCCAGCGACAGGTGCACAGACAGTCACCATAAACGCCACTCCCTCGGTTGTACACCTGGGGGACACGGTCTCCCTGAGCGGCACGGTCTCAGGCGGCCAGATGATTGCCGTTTACCTCTTTGTGACCGGGCCGGATCTGGACTCCCGGGGCGTTACGCTGGAGAACCTCAATATCCCGGCCGGGCGCGGCCTCTTTACCACCGCACCGGTGGATATCAAGAAGGGCACCTGGGAGTACCCGTGGGACACGTCCATCATCCTCGGGAACATGAACCCGGGCAAGTACACGGTCTACGTAGTAACCTCTCCCATTGACAGGGAACGCTTCAGCACCGGCGGGTATGCCTCGGCTGACATTACCTTCCTGCCCCTGGAGACAGAGGCT
>JBAZHU010000223.1:0-3121 GCA_041652215.1 Methanoregula sp.
TTTCCTCTTTTCAGGTTCTGATCCAGAGACGATTTCGCCGGCGGCAGGTTCCCGCTATACTAATCCAGTATAGACGGGTGAAACATTACACGGTTCTGCCAGTCTGGAGACACAGGCCGGCCCCTATATCCAACGCAGCCTGAATAATTGGCCGAACATTGAATAAACCCTATGTGAGTTTATAGTAATCAGGCAGATAAACAGATTCGTGGCGATGAAACGAGTCGGAAAACAGAGGGGATAGTTGTATCACCGCAACGCCCGGCAGGACAGGGAAATCCCAAGAACAGGAGACTGGTGCTTTAAAAAAATCACGATATGACACCACATTACTCCATACACGAGACTGGATTCCATCTCCCAGTTTATGTACATGAGATACCGGCCTGATGGGTTACCCTTGCGAGAGGGGGAAGGTACGAAGGGGCGATCGGTAAATTGGACAGACCCCCCCACTGGGTATCTCACGATCCCTGCGTGGGGGTCCGGCAGGGTACCCCATAGTCCCTGCCAGGCTCTCCCTGGGAGTGTTACGGATCCAGATGACCGCAATCCTCACGGTTTTATGTCATACATTCCACAAGAACCCATGGCAACGCTGATGGAAAAACGGTGAGACCCCCAGAGGGGGCCTGTCGTGATCCCTGACAACCCCTCAGGGGACCCCCACACGATCCATGATCGATGGGGCGGGGGGGTATCATCGGCCCTCACGCACACCGCTCCGCATCCCGGGTAAATAAGGGAAGGAACCGGTATACTCCCCATGAGGTATCCCCGGTAGCAAAATCTCCAGCCACAACCATTCCGGCCCGGTTGTTTTCGCGAAAACGGGTCGGAATCATCCCTGTTGCCGGAGAGTCCGGAGGACCGCCTCCCCGAACTCCCGGGTCCCGGCCGATCCGCCGAGATCCCGGGTCCGGATACCCGATGCGAGCACCTGCCCGATTGCAGATTCCACCCGCCCGGCTCCCTTCGCGTCGCCAAGATAAATAAGAAGCATCGCAGCACTCCGCAGGGCTGCAATCGGATTTGCACTGTTTTTCCCTGCAATGTCCGGGGCACTGCCATGCACCGGCTCAAAGAGGGCATAGTGGTCGCCGATGTTTGCACTCGGCACCAGGCCCAGGCCCCCGACAAGGTACGAGGCAACATCGGAGAGGATATCGCCAAAGATGTTCGTCGTCACGATCACATCGTATGCAGTTGGGTGCTGGAGGACGTCGAGACTGAGGGCATCGATAAATTTCTCGTTACACGATAGGCCGGCCATTTTTGCCTCCGTTACGCAGACATCGCGGAAGAGGACATCGGACTTGAGCACATTTGCCTTGTGGCCGATAGTGAGTTTTCCCTGCCGCTGCCGGGCAAGCCGGATCGCCGCTGCCGCTATCCGTTGGGATCCTGCACGGGTCACCACCCGGAGCGTCGTCGCCCGGTCCGGGCCCTGCTCCTCGATCCCTGAATACAGGCCCTCGGTATTCTCCCGCACGATCATAATATCGAACCCGTTACCCTTCACGGGTCGCAGGTTCGCGTACAGGTCAAGCGCTTTCCTGATCCGCAGGACAACGCTCTGGTAATCTTTCATCGGCGGGGTCGTTACTGCCCCGAAAAGGACAGCATCCGCAGATTTGAGGGCCACGATATCACAGTCCGCACAGGGGCAGCCGATCTGTTCCCAGCGCCCATAACCCACCTCGACCGGGAAGTATTCATACTCGGGATGGAGCAATGCAAGCACCTTTTGTGCAACCGGGATCACCTCGTGACCAATCCCGTCGCCTTCAACAACCGCAATCCGTTTCATCGTGCCCTCCACTGGCTGACCAGTTCCTGCACGGATCGCGCGATCTTTGCGGGACTTGCGCCCCAGTGGACAATGGCACCGAACTTCCCGTTCCAGGTACCTGCGCCTTCACGCTCGGCCCGGCAGCACCGGGCAATAAACGGTTCTTCTCTGATCTGCTCTAACGGACAGATGTTCTCAAGCGTGAAGTCTGTCCCGTAGCACTCAGTACAGAACTGCTTTGCTGTAAGACACCCGGCCACCCGTTCGCCACCCTGCATCGGGTCGGCATCCAGCGTCCGTGTATACCCGGCAGCCCTACAGGGATAGATATCGGCGTGCACCGTGGTAATATCCCGGATATGGTGGTCGAAGATGACCGAGAGTTCCCCAAAGAGGCCGATGGATTCCATTTCCTTCAAGCTTGCCGAAAGGGTCGGCCGGGGCGGGATGACATCGTACACATGCACGGTAAGAAATTCCGAAATGTCTGGATCGAGAACAAATGTCATGTTCTCTTCAAGGCCGGTAAAGATCGTGCACCGGTACCCGCTCTCCAGTGCAAGTCGTACAAGCCGGGCCCGGTCATTAAGCTGTACCTTTTCGGGGTAATGCATGACCTCATCCGGTGTTGCAAGTACGCGGGACGAGACGAGATCCCGCATTATGGTTTTTTTTGCAGGATCAAGGGCAATCTCCAGGAGTTCATATCCCCCTTCAGTCTCCCGCAGAAGGTACCGGCTCAGGGAGTAGACCCGGTCGCCACAGGGTCGGGTCGAGGCAAGCCCGACAACTTTGCAGTGCTCCGGGAAGATCACGGGTGCGTCCTCCAGAATTCTACGAGGCCGCCGGCCTTAAGGATCTCCTGCATTCGCGGGGACAGCGGATGGATCGTGTGCCGTTCTCCATCTGTTTCGACCCAGCCTTCGGAGATATCAAACATGACCGTGCTTCCCTCTTCGCAGGTCAGATCCGCCTCGATAAGCGGAAGGCCGATGTTGATCGCATTCCGGAAGAATATCCGTGCAAACGACGGTGCTATCACAGCGACGACCCCGGCCTCCCGGATTGCGATTGCTGCCTGTTCCCGTGATGACCCGCAGCCGAAGTTCCTGCCGGCAACGATCACCGCACCTTTGAGCCGGGGGGCAAGTGAGGGATCGAGATCCTCGAAAACATGGGTGATCCAGATACTCCGATCCTTTGTCCGCAGGTACCGGCCGGCGATGACGACATCGGTGTCAATGTCGGCAGGCAGGCAGATCACTATACCTTTGCCCTGCATTATGCCGCCTCCGGCGATGCGATTTCGCCCGCGGGGGCGCTTGCTGC
>JBAZHU010000224.1:0-3110 GCA_041652215.1 Methanoregula sp.
TATATCAGCGGTGGATACATCCATAACCTGCCCCGGAAAACACCCCTGAAAAAGAGAAGAACACGTGGGAAGGGGGGGTTGCCCGGTCACTCGGGCATTGCCACGATTACCAGGCTGAACGTTGCATCGTCAGCCGTTGCCCCGACCCACGGGCGCAGGCAGACTGCGGAAAACGTGTAGGTATCCACGGACGTTGGGGAAAGGATCCATTCCCGGTAACCGCCGGCACCGATAAGGCCGGTGTCCGGTGCGGTATAAGTGTCGGAGATGATCGAAAGACCCTTTGCAGCGGTCGCGTTCCAGACATAGCCGGTCGTCGGGTTCTCGTTCAGCCGCACAACCACCCGGTCACTTACCGGGACCGTCAGGATCTCACCGTTTGCCGTACTGTTCACAAAGACCGTCTTTACCGAAGTGCCAACCGATGTCGATACGGCAGTCGGAAGGGAGGTTGCCGACGGAGTCGGTACTGATGCAGTCGTTGTCTGTGGTACGGCAGTGGGCGCACCCGCAGTTTGTGTCTGAGAATCAGTAGTCGTTGTCCCGATGCACCCGACCGTCAGGCCGGCGGCGAGGAGGACAAGGCCTCCCATTACAAGTATCAATACGGTGTCTTTCAATTGTATCACCAGTTGGATAAACTCATATCCGGGTGGATTTGGATAAATCTGGCGATAACTGCGATTTTTTTTGCAGTCAACGTCGTTTAACCTGCCGGTCTTTTATCGTCACAAAAACAATATTTTGGGCATCACATGGCGTTCAGTGTCGGGACACAAACGGATCGTGCGGTAAAACCCGTATCAAAAGAAAAGACCGTGGTAACCGGTCTCCTCTGCGATATAGGGCTCTGGATCCCGGAGATCCTCGCCGTAGTCCTCTCAGGCTCCGTCACCCTCTTTGCCGATGTCATAAAATGTGGCAACGAGATGGTTGCGACCCTCTTTGCGCTTATCATCATTCTCAAGATGAGAAATGGCTCCGGCTACGATTACGGCATGGGAAAATTCGAGATTTCCACCCGGATTGCCACCGGCGCAATCATGCTCGTCTCCCTCTTTATCATCTTCTTTTCGGCCTTCCACCGGATCTTCGTCCCCGAACAGATCCAGCCCGCCGGTGTTATCATCGCTGTCCCGCTCATGCTTATCATCGCCATTGTCGACACCTATCACTGGCATAATAACTACCGGATCTCACAAAACGACCCCTCGCCCATCATGGAAGCCCAGTGGCGTTTCCGCCGGGCAAAGGCGTTTTCCGATATCGCCGTGCTCCTCTCACTGGTTTTCTCGTTTGCCCTTATCGGGTACTCATGGGCCGTTTATATCGACCCGGGGGTCTCATTTATTATCATCGGGTTCCTGCTGGTCGCCGGTTTCCGGGAGATCTCATCCTCGCTCCCCGACCTCTTTGACAAGACCCTTGAAGAGGATCTCCAGATCGTCATCCTGCGGGAACTTACCTCGTTCTTTACTGAATATGAGGAATTCTACGGTGTCCGTTCGCGGCGCTCCGGGAGCACAATTTATATCGATATCTTCATTGGCTTTGATCCCGTACAAAAGATGGGCGCGGTGCAGGACACCTGCGACCGGCTCAAAGCCTCTCTCGAAGGGAAAATCCCCGGCAGTACCGTCAGTATCGTTCCCACGAGCGAACATTCAGCAAAAAAGGGGGGGATGTAAACCGTTTCTGATCATAACCCGTTACCTGAAGGGAAATTGTTTAATAACGGGTACGATACAGTCCTTTTATTGGGTGTGTACGTAAAGTGATCAACGTTCTCTACGTTGACGATGAACCCGCCCTGCTCGAACTCACCAAAATGTATCTTGAGCGTTCAGGGAATTTCACCGTCGATACCGCGATCTCTGCACAGGAGGCAGCCGGTATACTGCGGGATCACCATTACGATGCCATCATCTCCGATTACCAGATGCCGGGCATGGACGGGATCAGATTTTTACAGCAGGTCAGGAAGGCGGGAAACACCCTCCCCTTCATTATTTTCACCGGGAGAGGCCGGGAAGAGGTCGTAATCGAGGCCATCAACAGCGGTGCCGACTCCTACCTCCAGAAAGGCGGCAATCCCCGGGCGCAGTTTGCCGAGCTCGAACAGAAACTCCGGCAGATCGTCAGGAGATCGCGTGCAGAACGCGCACTCCGCGATGGGGAGGCACGGTACCGGGCGATCTTCCAGAACGCATCCGATATCATCCGGGTTCTCGATAAGAACGGCAGAATTGCCTACGATTCGCCCTCGTCGTCACACATTCTCGGGTATGCCCCCGGGTCGCTTGCGGGAAAAGACCCGATGGACTATATCCACCCTGACGACAGGGACCATGTCCGGGCCGATCTCGCCACGGTGTATACAAAAACAAATATCGGGGTGCCCTCTGAATACCGGATCCGAAAGGCCGACGGCACGTATCTCTGGGTCGAATCGGTCGCCACCAATCTTACCGTTGTCGAGGGAATAAACGGCATCGTGACCACGACCCGGCCGATTGCAGACCGCAAAGCGGCCGAGGAACAACTGAAACAGAAACACGAAGAGCTGCACG
The DNA here is from genome assembly GCA_041652215.1 of Methanoregula sp. Classification (GTDB taxonomy): domain Archaea; phylum Halobacteriota; class Methanomicrobia; order Methanomicrobiales; family Methanospirillaceae; genus Methanoregula. The sequence continues at coordinate 2,571 of JBAZHU010000224.1, forward strand.
CCGCGTTCGAACAGCTGACCGCAACCGAAGAAGAACTGCGCCAGAACTACAACGAGCTCGCGAAGAGCGAGCGCCGGCTCGCAGAGGCCGAGAGCAGGATACGGGCCTCGGAAGCCTTCTTACGGTGCGTTATTACCGATGCACAGGAGGGGATTACGGCCTATGATGCGAACCTTCGGTTTACCCTCTGGAATTCCTATATGGAAGACCTGACCGGGATACCGGCCGGAGAGGTCATTGGTAAAAAGCTGACCGAGCGGTTCCCCGTGTTTAAGAACACTGATTTTCCCGACAGGATTGCACGTGCGCTTGCCGGGGAGACCCTGGAAACCCCCGATACCCGGCTCGAACTTACCGTAAAAAAGAAGACGATCTGGGCGCGGTGCATAGCTTCCCCTCTCATCGATCACGACGGGGTCATTACGGGCATAATCGGGATTGTCCAGAACATCACCCCGCGCAAAGAAGCAGAGCTTCGGCTCCTCCAGACAACCCGGGATCTTAAAGAGAGCGAGGAAAAGTACCGGAACGTCTTTGAAG
>JBAZHU010000225.1:0-3084 GCA_041652215.1 Methanoregula sp.
GTCCTGCCCTGCCATTCGATCCACTCTGCAATTACACCCGTATCAACCAGCACATCGGCAAACTGTATCCAGGGTGCGTCAGATTGAGAGAATGTGTTACCGGATTCCATTTTTCTTCCTCGGAGATCTAAAACGATTATCCTGTGGCAGGTAATAACCAAATTCGGGATATTGTTCCTGTACACTCCTGCCGGAACGATGTCCGACCGGAACAGATATTTTCCCGGATTACCCGGCCATGGTATTCAGCATACATTAATTACACCTTAAAGATATTTTTGCGATTTGTGATTTGCATATATAATTTAACAAATGCCGATTTTGTCTTTATACTATTTAAGTAATTTGTTTAATGATGATTATTATTATTGAACACTATTGACCGTCGATATAATCTATTTATGAGGTCGTCACGTAGTATGATTCCGAGGGATGAGAGTCAAAATGGAACATGAATCCAACTTACAAAAGATTAAAACTCTCTTGAAGGCATACCCAAAAGGGCTCACCATAGAAGAAGTCTCCCTGAAACTTATTCTCAACCGTGCAACTGCGGCAAAATACTTAAATTCCCTTGTATTGTCCGGGCAGGCCGATCTGCGTGAACTCGGGCGGGCAAAATTATTTTGTCTTACCCGCCGGGTTCCCCTGATGCAGGTCATGGATCTTCTATCCGATCTTATTCTCATTCTGGATAAAGATCTCACGATTACCGATGTCAATGATGCATTCCTGAACTGGTTTGACATCCCAAAAGAGAAACTGATCAGTGTAAACTTGAAATACTCCCTTCTCAATGGTTTTTTCTCCGATGATTTTTTCACTATCCTGTCGCAGGCACTGGAGGGACCCGGGAGCACCTGCGAGCTCATGCTCACACGATATGAAGAGTCCAGATATTTTAGGATCCGGTTCATCCCACTCGTTTTTGAAGAAGGTGCGCGTGGTGCGGGAATCATTTTTGAGAACATAACCGAAATGAAACGCCACCAGCACGAACTTGAAGATCGAATCCTTAAACAGACGCAGTTACTTGCCGAGATGAATGCGGAACTGGAGAGAAAGACCGGGGAGTACGAGCAGACCTTTGCAACACTTCGGGAAAACGAAGAAAAATACCGCTGTATTGTCGAGACCGCCAATGAAGGGATTTGGATTACTGATGCAGCATTTGTCATTACCTTCGCGAACAGGAAAATATCGGAGATGCTGGGGTACGCAAAAGGAGAGATCCTCGGCATGAAGTCATCGGATTTCATATTTCCGGATGATTTTGAAGACCACCGAAAAAAAACTGGTGGCCGGAAAAACAGCCTGCCTGATACGTACGAACGGCGGCTCCGATGCAGGGATGGTGGGGAGTGCTGGACAATCATGTCTGCCATGCCCATTCGTGACAAACATGACAGGTTCAGCGGTTCTTTTGTTATGGTGACAGATATCTCCCTACAAAAACAACTGGAAACGGAACTGGAGCGAATGCAGAGGAAATGATGCTGTCGGTGGGGGGTAAAAGAAGCATTAATCTGGCACTGTTCCGAAGTACTGACATGAAACGGTCGCTTGCGGTTCTCGTCGTTCTTGCACTCTGCCTCGTGGTCTTTAGCCTTGTTCCCGGTTGCACGAGCCGGTCAGACACCGCCCCGGGCCAGGCCACCCCGGCGACGCCCTCAGCAACTCTTCCGACCTCCGCTCCCTTTACCTATTCAGCCACCCCCGGCCCGGCACAGACCGTGCCGGACTATGAAAAGGTCAGCGTGACCGTACAGCGCAACACGATCACGGAGAATCCGACCATTATCACGACATTCAACGGCGGCATGGGCCTTGGTATGACCGAGCGCATGGATGTCACGGTCATCCGCTCGGACGGGATAACGGAAACCGGGTACCGGGATAACCCCGCAATGGGATCGAGCGTGACGCTGATGGGCACGACCGGGACAGACCGGGTTATTGTCATGGTCACGATGACCTCGGGAGACCAGTACACGATCATTGACCGGTACTACCCGTTCCCGGGCAGCGGGTACACCGGGTAAATCTGATACCACGCCAGCCCGGTACGGTCATATCGCGGGCACGCCCCGGGACACTTCCCCACCGGGGCCCGGCCGGTCACCCGGGGCATCCGGGACAGAGCCCGTGGTTCCCGCAAACGTACCCGGGTAGTCCGGGAAAAGACTATTTTTACCCTATTTTTTAAGGTCATAAAAATATTCTTATGCGCCCGTATCAGGCCAGCGTTTTTAAGAGAGCCACAAATTCTTTAACCGAATACTGCCCGGCAGCGGTTGGCACACCGGTGTGGCAGTAGACAAACTCCGAACCGAAGAACGGGAGGATCGCCCGGGCGTACCGGAACTGTGCGCCCATGACCCCGGTACAGATCGGTTTTTTTGCTGCACGGGTAAATGCGAGAAGATCGATGAGGTCATCCTCATTATCCGGGGTGACAATAATTTTCGGGATATCGCCGTACGACCGGAGTTCCTGCTCCAGCACAAAAAGAATATGGAGCGGCAGCATCTGCGCCGAATGGTGCGAGGCGACGATCTTTTTTCCCGCGGCTTTTACCGGTGCCGCCTGAAGTGCAAACTGCTGCTCGACATCGATGTAGTCCACGAGCGGGATGACCGGTGCGATCTTTTGTGCCCACTCTTCCGGGCTCCCGAAATACCGGCCGCCTTCCCGTGCGGAACGGAACGTGGCGATGATGGGAAGTGTGCTTGCTGTTTTACACTGGTGCACAAGCTCTGCCGGATCGCCGTCCATCAGGTCAAAGCGGAGTTCGATGAGACCGGCACCCTGTTCCTGTGCGGCAGCAGCCTGCGCGGGATCGGTGAGAGAGGCAACGATCTGCATGTACCTGCCGGTTGGCCGCAGGGCCACATTAAGATACGCCTGCCCGGGGGCTTTTTTAACAGGAAAGTTTGCGGATAATACCGGTTTATCCCTTTCCGGGTAGAATATCCCGCTGGATATGGAACGTGCGGTAGTTCTGGCAGCGCTCCGGCTTGCGTACGGGGCGCTTGGAGGGTGTGTCTTTCTTGCACTTGTCCTGCCGCTTGTTTTGGCATACCT
>JBAZHU010000226.1:0-3050 GCA_041652215.1 Methanoregula sp.
TCCGGAATAGTTCGGTTACGTACTATTCGGATTGGGCCGGGCCATATATAAATATTCAGGATCTGCCAGAGAGAATGCCGTGTCGTGCCTGTACCTTATGAGCTTGTACGGGCAAATGCTAGAGCAGATTTCTGTGGGCGGGATGATAAAAAAAATTCCGCACGCACGAGGTTGCCATGAACCAGATCCATTGCTTCGGCCACCGCCAGCCCGACACGGACAGCATCGCGAGCGCGATCGGGTATGCGGATTTCAAAAACCGGTCCGAGCCGGGCCGGTACATACCTGCCCGGTGCGGGGAACTCAATACCGAGTCCCGGTTCATGCTCGAACGGTTTGGCGTTGAAGTCCCGGTTCTTGTTTTGTCCGTCGAGCCCCGGCTTTCCGACATCACGTACAAACCGGTCTTTGCGCTCACGGAGGATGTCCCGACCGCAGATGTCGCCATTCTCATGGCAAAAGAGGGGATACGAAACGTCGTCATCACGGATGCGGCAGGAAAACCGGTCGGGATGATCGGCGAGCACGCGCTCGCAAACGCCTACATCGAGACACTCCATCTCGCAGAACCTGCGATAACACCGGTACCTGTCGGGACGCTTGCCCGCGTCCTGCATGCAGAGATCGTTGTTGCCGCTCACCCGACTCTCGAAGGCAGGGTCTACATCGCGATCGATGCCCTCGAAGTCACGCTCGCAAAGATGACGGCAAAGGATATCGCGGTCGTCGGGGACAACGAACCGGCCCAGCTGGCACTTGTCTCGGCCGGGATCGCGGCCCTCATTATTGCCGAAGGTGCGCCGGTCGGCGAACGGGTAAAAACAGCGGCAAAACAGAACGGTGTCCCGGTTCTCTCGACTGCACTCGACGCGTTCGGGGTCGGAAAGATGATCAACCTCTCGCTTCCCGCAAAGGAACGCATGGAGACCAACGTGCCGGTCCTCGCGTGTTCCGAGACGATCGCCCATGCCCGGCAGGTTGTTGCCGGTTCGACGTTCAGGGCCGCATGCGTCGTCTCGGCAGAAGGAAAACTTTTGGGCGTTCTCACGAGAACCACCCTGCTCGATGATGTGCGTCGCCCGGTTGTCCTGCTCGATCACAACGAGGCTTCGCAGGCGGTCCCCGGGATCGAGGAGGCAGATGTCGTCGAGATCATCGACCACCACCGGCTCGGGGCGATCACGACCTTAAAGCCGATCCGGTTCTTCAATGATCCGGTGGGGGCGACCTCGACGATTATTGCCATGAAATTCATGGAGTCCGGGCTGGTCCCGTCCCGCGCCGTTGCCGGTGTCCTTCTCTGCGGCATCCTTTCGGACACCCTGTCCTTACGGATGTCGACGACCACTCACCAGGATAAAAAAGCCGTTTTGTTCCTTGCAAAGATTGCCGGGGAAGACCCGGAAAAACTGGGAGTCGTGCTCCTGGAATCCGGTATGGACCTCTCGGGAGTTTCGCTCGATGTGCTTTTACAGCGCGACGTAAAGGAGTTTGTGCTCTCGCAAAAGAAGGTGCTGATCGCGCAGGTGATGGTGCCGGCATTTTCCTGGAACCGGGAGCGCGATGCGGCAATAAACTCCGGGCTTGAAACGATCCGGGCCGCAGCAGGCGCCGATCTTGCGCTTGCACTTTTCACCAGCGTCGTGGAGAACGCAAGCGACCTGTACGGGGCCGGCGATGTGGCACTCCTCCGGAAACTTTTTGGTGAACACCTGCCAGACCGGCTTTCTGGCGTAATGTCGCGGAAAAAAGATTTTTTACCGTGGCTGGGGGAGAAACTCCGGTTCCTGGAGAGGACATGAGTCGCCGTGCAGCCCGGACCTGAAGACCGGCCGGGACAGGCTTAACCCGATCAAACCTGTCATTTTTATTAGTTAGAGAAAAAAACAGGAATTATACTAAAAGGTGTATCCCATAGCGATCTTTTCATCAAGACCGGATCCTGGCAGTGTAAACGGCCAGCGCATTATCGTCGCAACGGTGTCCCTCGCATCGCTGATGGGCGCACTTGACATGAGCATTGTCAATATCACCGTTCCCACGATCATCAGGTCATGGCAGATCCCGATTGGTGTCGGATCGCTTATTATCATTGCCTACATGCTCACCATCACCGGTCTGATCCTCTTTATGGGAAAACTGGGCGACCGGTACGGTTTCCGCTCGCTGTTTCTCATCGGTCTTGCGCTCTTTGGCCTGGGTTCATTCCTGTGCGGTGTGGCAACAGACATCACCAGCCTGATCGTGTTCCGGGTACTCCAGGGGGCCGGGGCTGCGATGTTCTCCGCCATAGGTCCGGCCGTCATAACGACATACCTGCCCTTATCGGTCAGGGGCAAATCGCTGGGTTTTCTTATTGCCATGTCCGCTGTCGGCTATGCGCTTGGCCCCGGAATCGGGGGTTTTATCTCTCAATACGCCGGCTGGCGCTGGGTGTTCTTCATCAACCTCCCGATCATGATAGTCACGCTTATCATGAGTTGGTACTGTCTGCCCGTTGCATCGGGGACGACCGAACAAAAGCCCTTAAACTTCATCGGGCCGGCACTCTTTGTCATGTCCCTGATCCTCATCCTCTCTGCGTTCTCGTTCTACCAGGTGCCGGGCACCCCGGATAGTTACCTGCTGCTGCTCTTTGCATCGGGGCTTGTCATTGGCGGGATCTTCATTCTCCGGGAACGGCATAACCCGGACCCCCTGATTAACCCGGCTCTTGTCCGGAACCGTGATTTCCAGCTGGGCATCATTACCTGTCTGATCATAACGACGCTCTTTTCCGGTGTCACGTACCTGATGCCCCTGTACCTGATCAATTCCCGGCATCTCGACCAGTCCCTTGCCGGGCTGATCATGACCGTGCCGGCGCTGCTTTCGATCGTTGTCGCTCCTGCGGCCGGCAGCCTTGCCGACCGGCACGGGAGCATTACTATCTCCATTGCTTCAGTCGGGCTTGCAGCGGCCGGGTTTTTGATCTTTTTTACCTTCAACCCCCTGACACTGGTCATCGTTATCATTGCCGGGATGATCGTCACCCGGGTCTCCACGGCTGC
>JBAZHU010000227.1:0-3048 GCA_041652215.1 Methanoregula sp.
TTGGGCCCACTGACGATTTCCCATGCAGGTATTCGAGCACAGCCTTTGCAATCGAGCACCCGTCCACCGTGCTCGTGCCTCTGCCGATCTCATCCAGGATGACGAGACTTTTTGCAGTCATGTTGTTGAGGATGTTTGCCAGTTCGAGCATCTCGACAAAGAAGGTGCTCTGGCCGCTTGCGAGATCGTCAAATGCGCCCACACGGGTAAAGATCCGGTCGATGATCCCGATACGTGCGGACCGGGCGGGAACAAAACTGCCGGCCTGCGCCATGATGCAGCAGAGCGCGACCGACCGCATGTATGTCGACTTACCCGCCATGTTTGCACCGGTAATAATCATGATCTGGGTCTTTGACCCGGTAAGGTCGGCATCGTTTGGCACAAATCCGCCCGCAAGGCTCCGCTCGACCACCGGGTGACGCACGTCCCGGCAGGAGATTGCATCACCATTATCAAGTTGCGGCCGGACGTAATCCCCCGCCTGCGCAGCATCGGCAAGCGCTGCTGCGACATCAAGGATTGCGATTCCGGTTGCGATCTGCTGGAGGGCGGGAATCTTTGTGCGGATATCGTCGATGAGCCCGGTATACAGTGTGCGTTCGAGCGCGAGCACCCGTTCATCCGCGTTTGTGATAAGCGCTTCTTTTTCCCGGAGTTCTGGGATCGTATACCGCTCGCCGGTCGCGGTGGTCTGCCGACGTTCGTACCGGTTCGGGACAAGGGCAATGTTGGTTTTGCTCACATCGATGTAATAGCCAAAGACCCGGTTGTACCCGATTTTTAACGATCGTATCCCGGTCTTCTCCCGCTCCTGCTGCTGGAGTTCGACGATCCAGTTCTTCCCTGAATGCAGGATGCCGGTCATCTCGTCGAGTTCTTTTGAATACCCGGGCCGGATCACGCCGCCGTTCTTTACAATCGCGGGAGGGTCATCGGTAATCGCCCGTCGAATCAGATCGATAACCCCAGGAAGATCGCAGAGCTGATCCCGTGATGCTGTAACGCGACCCGGGATGGCTTCAGCGGTTGGCGATGACCGTGTGGCAAGGCATTCTTTGATCTCCGGGATTGTTTCAAGTGAATCGGCAAGCGCGACAAGGTCGCGGGGGCCGGCATTCCCGTACGCAATCCGGGCCGTGATCCGTTCGATATCGGCATGGCGGGCAAGAAGATCCTGGAGCGCAAGTCGCAACGCGGTATTTTTCGTGAAGAACTCCACCGCATCGAGCCGTTCGTTAATCTGTGCAATATCCGTGAGCGGCCGGGTGATCTGCCGGCGCAGGAGCCTGCTGCCCATCGGGGTTTTTGTCCGGTCAAGGACAGAAAAAAGCGTTGCGCCTTTGCTGCCGCCCCGGATACTCTCGTGCACTTCGAGGTTGCGCAGCGTGACCGCATCGAGCATCATGCTCTGGGCGGACGTGCGCGTGGCAAGGCCGCTTACCTGCGGGAGCGCGGACATCTGGGTCTCCTCTGCGTAGGCGAGCGCTGCTCCCGCCGCCCCGACCGCAGCCGGCATCGTGTCGCACCCGTAGCCGGCAAGCGATGTCGCCCCGAAGTGATCGAGCAGGGTGCGCCCCGCCCGGTCCGGGAGGAACCGGTCGTCCGCGTACTGCGTCACAATGACACCGTTCAGCTGGAGGGAGGAACGCAGGTCTTCATCCACCGTGGATGGGAGGATACATTCAGCCGGCCGGTACCGGGCGATCTCGGACCGGATATTCTCGGCAATTCCTTCGCCCGGAAGGGTTGATACAAAAAATTCCCCTGTCGAGATATCCAGGAGCGCCATGCCCCAGTCGCTGCCTTTTGTTCCGGGAGCAATCGCCATGAGGTAGGTGGCGGCCGACGAGGGGAGCATGACCGGGTCGATCACGGTGCCCGGGGTAATCACCCGCACGACCTCACGTTTCACGAGCCCTTTTGCGGTCTTCGGGTCCTCGGTCTGCTCGCAGATCGCGACCTTGTAGCCTTTTGCCACGAGCCGTGCGATGTAGCTCTCGCCCGCGTGGTGAGGGACGCCGGCGAGCGGGATTTTCTGGTCGCCGTTCTTTGACCGCGAGGTGAGCACAAGATCGAGTTCCTTTGAGACGATCTCCGCGTCGCCTTCAAGTGTCTCGAAAAAATCTCCGATATGAAAAAACAGGATTGCGTCAGGGTACTGTGCCTTGATCTGCCGGTACTGCCGCATTCCCGGGGTGAGGTTCCTGCCATCATCGGCTGCTGCACCGGTGCCAGCACAAGGCGTCGCGTTCATCTGCCTAAACTGTTTCTTTGTCGGGAGATTAAACCGTGCTGATCGGGTAAACCGGTTTTCTTATTTTCCGGGAGTGCACCGGTGGAGGGATATCCTGTCTCACGGTGTTCTCCGGTAAAAAACAAGGGCCGGGATCGATACAAGGAGCGCTGTTAGTTCGAAAGCAAACCCAATCGCAAGCCCGGTGCTAAACAGGTTTAAGAGATACAGGAATGCACCGGTCACGGCAGGGATATTCACAAAAAGGAGAGCGAAGCCGGTGATGACAAGGATCAGGATTCCGGCGATTGCATTCTTAAGATCCTGCGTGCTGGGAGCAAACGAGAGCGCAAGGCTCATGACCAGGTACAGGTAGAGGAGGAACCAGCCGTTAAAGGCAGCAAAAAGATTCTGGTACAGGGTCTGGCCGGTTATCGTTACCAGGGAATATACGGATGCGGCAGAATCAAGCGCCGGCATGGCAGAAGGAAAAAAACACCCCGCATACGTCCCGAAGACCCACGTGAGCGCGGCGAGAACGAGCGGAAGGAAAAAGAGCGGAGCCGTGCTGATGATAACGTTCCCGATCACGGGAATTACTGGTGGTGTGTACGAGACCATGCCACCCTCTTTTGAGAGCAGGACAACTCTTTTGATCTTCGCCCCGGTGATGAGGCAGCCGATGATATGGGCGCACTCGTGGACGACTACGCCCGGGACGCTCACAAGAATATAAAGCCAGGGAAAACGGAGCACGCGTGCCCAGATATGGTCGAGCAGGCGGGAGATCCCCATGACAGCAATGCCGGTGA
>JBAZHU010000228.1:0-3047 GCA_041652215.1 Methanoregula sp.
GCTTGCCCTCATGATGGCCGGGCTGCATCAGCCGGACACGGGTACCGTGATCCTTGAAGGCATACAACGGCCACTGCTCTCGTTCCAGTTCCCCGAGTTCCATGTCACCGGCCTCACGGTTGCAGAGGAATGCCGGTCATGGGACCTTGATCCGGATGCCGTCATCCGGGCAGCGGGCATTCATGTTGCACAGGAAACCCCGGTACTTTCGCTGAGCCGGGGGGAGCTCAAGCGCCTGCACCATGCCTGCGTTTTCTCCCGTGACTACGATCTCCTGCTGCTCGATGAGCCCTTCTCGTCACTTGACGGCCCGGGAAAAGAGTGGGTCTGCGGGCAGATAAATGACCGGAAAGGGGGTATTACCGTGATCTTCACCCACGAGCAGAGTATCTTCCCCCGTATCGATCGCATCTGGGAAATTATTGGGGGAGAACTGATTGACTGCGGCGATATGCCCGGGGCGCTCGTGCGCTGGCAGCATGCCCCGCCCCTGGTAAAAAAATTTATTCGCGCCGGAAAAATTCCTTTGGATCTCACACCGGATGGCATCAGGGAGGCTGCATGCAGGACCCTCGGATAAGGCTTCTCTGTGCCTGCCTTCTCTCGCTTGCGGCATTTGCGAGTGTCACGGGAGCAGGTGCGGTTGTTGTCTGGTGGCTGGCATTTACTCACCGTTGGCACAGTATCCGGCACCGCACCGCCATTCTTGCGACACTCCTCCTGTTTGCCCTCGTTGCAGGGATCATGACCCTGTCGGGAAGCGACGGGTTTTCGTACTTCGTCAGAATGGTTGCGATACTGCTGATCGGTGCCTGGGTGTATGCCGAATCAGCCCCGGGGGATTTCCTTGCCGTGGGTACCTGGAGTCTGGGTCCGGGGATTGGGTTTGAACTGGGAATGATCGCCGGGATAGCAATGCAGATGGCCACCGGACTTTCTGATGATTTTTGCCGGATACGCATCGCGGCACAGCAGAAGGGGCATGCCTGGGGTATCCGCAGTATTGTGCCTGCGGGGAGGGTTCTCATTTACGATGCGATCCGGCGGGCGGATGATACTGCCGAAGTGCTTGCGATGCGGGGATACCGGAACGGGGGAACCTGCTGTCCGCAATTTCGTACAACGCTCCGTGACGGTCTGGCCGGCACCTGTGCAGCAGTGGCGCTTGTTCTCGCGTATATCCCCGTAAGTGAATTTTTTATACTTTACAGGTGAAGCTGTGAGAGGCTGATTGTTAATACCGGAGGCCCTGAGGTTTCCCATGTGTGCTGCAGTTTCTGGAAAAGTACTTATCACCGATACAACACTTCGTGATGCCCACCAGTCTCTCATTGCCACGCGCCTCCGCACCGAGGATATGATCCCGCTTGCACGCGAGATTGATGCGTGCGGATTCTTTTCTGCCGAGGCATGGGGCGGGGCTACGTTTGATACCTGCATACGGTTCTTAAACGATGATCCGTGGGACCGGCTCCGTGCGCTCAAGGCAGAGCTCAAACACACCCCCATCCAGATGCTGCTCCGCGGCCAGAACCTTGTCGGGTACCGTCACTATTCCGATGATGTTGTCGACCGGTTTGTCGCTGCATCCTACAAGAACGGCGTGGATATTTTTCGGGTCTTTGACGCGCTCAACGATATAAGGAACATGAAGCGCTCGATGGAGCAGGTGAAAAAGGCCGGTGCACACCTTCAGGGTACTATATCCTATACGACGAGCCCGGTCCACAGCACCGGGATGTTTATCGAGATGGCAAAAGATCTTGCCGCGCTTGACTGCGATTCCATCTGCATCAAGGATATGGCCGGGCTCATCATGCCGGAGGCGGCGCGCGAGCTTATCCACGGTATAAAAAAGGCTGTCGATATCAAGGTCTGCCTCCACAGCCACTCCACGAGCGGGATCGCTCCCATGAGTTACCAGGCGGCCATTGAAGCCGGTGTGGATATTCTCGATACGGCCATGTCGCCGTTCTCGATGGGGACCTCGCAGCCGCCGACAGAAAGTATCGTTGCCTCGCTTACCGGGACCCGGGATACCGGTATCGATCTCTTAAAACTCAGGACGGTCAGGAATACCTGCGTGCAGATCCGCGAGAAGTATGCAGGACTCTTAAACCCGATCTCCGAACGGGTGGACAGCAACGTGCTCATCTACCAGCTGCCCGGTGGCATGATCTCCAACCTTGTCTCGCAGTTGATGGAGCAGGACGCGCTCAACCGGCTCGATGAAGTGTTTGCCGAGATCCCGCGCGTGAGAAAGGATCTCGGCTATCCCCCACTCGTGACACCGACAAGCCAGATCGTGGGGACCCAGGCGGTCTTAAACGTGCTCGTGAACGGGCAGCGGTACGCGAACGTGACAAAGGAAGTCAAGGATTACGTGCGCGGGCTGTACGGCCGCTCGCCGGCCCCGGTCAGCGGGGAGATCCGGAAACTGATCATCGGTGATGAAAAACCAATCGAATGCCGCCCGGCCGATATGCTCGAACCCTCCTACGAGCGCATGAAGGCAGAGGCAGAAAAAGCCGGACTCGTCAAAAAAGAGGAGGATGTCCTCACCTACATCATGTACCCGGCGATTGCACCCTCCTTTTTGAAAGGCGAACGGCAGCTTGAGGCGATTCCCAAAAAGCAGTCCGCTGCTTCACAACCGGCGACCACTTCCCTTCCCGACCAGATGGAGGTGGAAGTGGACGGCGAAGTTTTCTCCGTCCGCATCGTATCGGTCGGGGGAAACCAGGTACAGGTAACAAACGTTGCCCCCCAGAAAGCACCGCGCGGGGATATCGCTGGCGGGATCCGGAGCAATATGCAGGGCATGGTGCTCCAGGTCACCGTCAACCGTGGCGCTACGGTGAAAAAGGGCGATACCCTCATTGTGCTTGAAGCGATGAAGATGGAAAACCCCATCCACAGCCCGGTGGACGGCAAGGTCACCGAGATTTTTGTCGATACCGGCGATGTCGTCCAGAACGGCGATGTCCTGCTGGTGGTGCAATGAAATTTTTTGAGAAAATCCTGATTGCCAACCGGGGCGAGATCGC
>JBAZHU010000229.1:0-2938 GCA_041652215.1 Methanoregula sp.
TTGCCGGCCCATGCGCGTGGGTATCACCGCAAATGGGAAGGGTGTTGCCAAAACAGGTTGAAGAGGAAATATTGTCTGAACGGTTACGGGAACCGGAACTTTCCTTCGGGTACACGGATCTCGAACCTGACGCCCTGCTGCCATGTCCCGGTTTCCCGGATCGTAATGCCGGTGATCGACAGGATCTCTTTGATCAAAAACATTCCAAGACCGGTATGTTTTCCGAAACCTTTGAGAAATATTTTTTCTTTTTCTTCCGGTACGACACCGGTACCGTTGTCTTCGTACACAATGAGCAGATCCGGACCGTCAGTTTTAACCGACAAACGGATTTCCGCTACCCGCTCGCCATGGCGGAGGGAATTGTCGATAAGATTATAGAATACCTGCCCTATCATAGGATCTGCAAAGATAAGGACGTGCCCGGTTTCGCAGGAGAATGCAATATTTTTGCCGGCAAATGCCTCTGCGGCCCGGGTAAATGAGGCCCCGGCATCCTGCCATTCCGGTTTTTTGAGCCCGAGATCCTGGTAATCCCGTGTGAATTCCAGTTGCTCCTGGATTACATCGAGGCTCTTTCTCATGGCACTGAGGTGAGCGGAGGCATAGGTATCACGGTTTTTCATGTCGAGTAGTTCAAGGTGGCCTGAAAGGGCAGTCACCTGGTTGAGGATATCGTGCCGGGTGATATTTGAAAGCAGGATCATTTTTTTGTTGGCTGCTGCGATGGCCTCTTCAGCGAGTCTTTTTGCCGTGATATCGTGGAAACTCCAGACTCTTCCGACAATAGTATCGCCGATTCTTTGCGGCTGGACATAAAGTTCACAGATCCTTCCGTTTGTAAACGTCAGCTCCGGTGTGACAATCTGTTCGGCTGATTCCGGCAAACGTGCGATTAAACGGAGAAGTTCATCAGGATAAACGAGGAAACCGACAATACTGCGGGCATCGATGCCAATGGCCTGTGCATCAACGGGAGGATGTGCGGGAAGCTTAAGGAGCCCGGCGGCCTTCTGGTTATACGCCCGGATAATGCCGTCCCGGTCAGTGACGACAATCCCATCGGCCGTAGATTCTATCGTTGCTTTCTGGAGGGAGTTTGCCTGCCGGAGTTCGGTCATCCGCTCCCGGACCAGTCCCTCAAGGCGATCCCGGGAGTCCAGTAATTCCTTATCCGCCTGCTTTTTCTGATCGATAAACCCGATGATATACCCCAGGAGAATGGTTCCCCCGCAGCTGATAATGGCAAAGGGAAGAATCGGGAAGAGCTCGATCATCTGAGATTGTGGGCCGGGTATTGGCTGCTGGATAAATGAGAAAGCAGATACACCGATCTCAACGAGATTAACCCAGATTACGATAAGTACGACGCCGAGCCCGAGAAGGAAATACTGGATGAATGATGACCGGGGAAACCGTTTCATTTTTTTTGCATAATAAAAAAGTGCGCCCAGCAGGACACCGCTTAAAACTGTCAGAAAATCTCCCGAAGAAAACACGTTCGATACAGCACACCCTGCGAGAAGAACCCCGGCAACCAGCAGTGCAGAAATCGGGCCACCAATAAACCCGGCGAGGGGCACAAGGATGATATTGAACCCGATGGCAGAGGCACCGGTTGTCTGCCAGAGAGCCGGCATGCTGACCGCTGCTGCAATTCCGAAAATGAGCCCGGCACTGAGCGAGAAAGCTAATTTTGATCGCCGGTGGAATGTATCCGGGATAAAGTTGTAGAGGAGAACCAGTGTCGCAATGAGGGTAAAATTCTGGATCATCGACCGCACAAGGTCCAGCGATATAAATGGCGGTTCCATTATCGGATTCCCCGTGTTTCCATGACCGGCATGTACCGCATCCGTTCTTTCGGTATATCGTAATAAAAAACGGAAACGGTCTCCCGATTACCAATCAATCTGCATGCCGCTATAATAAACTGGCGCCCGGAGGCCCGGGTTCGGGATCTTACTGGATTACCGGAGAATAGCACTACCGGGCAGGATAATTTTGGTTTTGTCCTGGAAATGACAGGTAAAACCAATGAGATGCATGTATTCCGGGCGTGCAGGTTGTACCTGTCAAAAGTACGCGAATCCATACGGGATCAGGAAAAATTGAGTTTGTCCGGTATTTTTCCCGGCCCTGTACTATTTACCTCAGCCAGTACCCGATAACCACGCAAACGATCCCCGGGTAAAATACCACGGAGAAATATTGCCGGATCTCGTAGGGTACGAATCCGAGGCCATTAAGCTCCGGTATGATCAGCATGATCAGGCCGGCGATAAAAAACAGGTAACTGAACTGGGTTTTTGTTGCCTTGTCCATAATTTTCCTCTCTGTTATGGTTCCCGGCCTGAAAAGAAAAAACTTTGTTGTGTCACTTTTGCAGGGGTTCCCCGAAATGGCCGATGACGAGCGAATAGAGATCCGCTGCCGGCAGGGGTGGGGCGAGCAGGTCGTCAACAATAATCTTCTCATCAGGATACCCGAGGTTCTCGCAGACCGCGATCTTGACCGGGACAAAAAGACCCATCACGCCCAGCCTCCGGTAGAGTTCTGCCACGTCAAATTTGGGGTCCGCAATGAGAAAGACAATCTTTTCGCGCCGGAGTTCCTCAACGGTTTCCTGCATCGCCTTCTCGTGGCCCCGGCCGTGGGCAACGACAACGGCAATCCGTGAAAGGGAAATGTGCAGCCGGGCGGCGGCGACCTGGAGGGACGATATGCCGGGCACCACCTCGCCGGGCAGGTACCCGAGGCCGGCAAGCATCGGGTCGCCGGTTGAGAGGATGACCGCGTTCTCCGGCAACTGCGAGAGGTTCCGGTAATCGCTGATGGAGCGCACGGTGCAGTTCTTTGGGATGATTTTTTTTACCATCTCGATCGCACGGCTCGAACCGTAGATAAAACGTGCAGAGCGAATTACCTGGGCTGCCTG
>JBAZHU010000230.1:0-2936 GCA_041652215.1 Methanoregula sp.
AGACCGTGCCCGGATCGACACAGGATACGTGATTCCCGTGGATAACGACAAAAACAGCGGACAGGCAGAATGGCTGAAATTCCCGATCCTTGCCGGGATAGTCGGGGGCCTCCTGCTCACGGTCGTCATCTTCCTCACGAACCTGGGATGGAGGGAACTGGTAGGGTATAACGGACGGCTTTCGGGACCATATGCGGCATGCTTTACGACCGGGATACTTCTGGTCTTCATTTTTTCCGGGGCACTGGCCGTTTTTCTTACAAATTCCCGCGAAGATCATAAAAAAACGGCACTCCGGTCCGGCATCCTGTCGGGGATTACCGCAGGGCTCGTGTTCGGCGGCACCTTGCCTTACCTGGATATCCTGCTGGATCCCGCCCGGTATCATCTCCTGCCGGGGATTTTACCGGGACTTACGGCTTTTTTGGAAGCGGCCGGATCTGGCTGGCTCGTGGTCGTGTGTGCATCCGTCCTCACCGGTATTTTTTCTGCGACCGTCGGGGCCATGCTGTTTGGGTTCCTCGGGCAAAGATTCGCCGGGAATCCCGGTTCCGGCGATGGTGATTACAAAACCGGGATACGGGCACGTACGATCCTCCTTGCCCTGCTCACCGCGATTGTAGCGGTTTCTCTTGTTCCGCCGGCCGTTGCCCTTGTCGGGATCGCGCAGGGAACCATTGTGTATGAACCGTTTGCCCAGGTCAATCCCTCATCGGCCACTCTCCTGCCGGTACACTCTGTCCGGGCCGGTTGCACATCAGCGGTCTCCTTGTGGATGCAGCAAAATGCGGGGCGGGATGTCCCTGCCGTAGAATACCTGGGCGTTGTCAATCCCGGCTACCTGAACACCGTGCCGGAGGATAAAAAAGAGGCCTATTACCGGATGATCGTCCGGGTGCCGGACTACCCCAATGCGAGTGAGGAGATGCAGACCGGTTCGACCGGGGGCCTGACGTACGGTTCTCGGAGTGCTGCCGTTGCAGTCCCGGGTTACCGGGAGACAACGGGCGTCCGGCAAAACACCGGGTACCCGGGAAACATCAGCGGGCAGTGCATCATGAACGAATCAACGATTGCAGTGTCGAACCGGTTGGCCGGCCGGGAGGTTACGGCAGGCAGGTACCTCGAAACGGTCTGCCCGGACTACCTTGCGGGATTTTCGGAGCGTGAAAAGGAGAAGGTTTACCACCAGACCCTGAAGGTACCGGAAATACCACCGGACCATGATGGCACAGTTGCATTTGTTCCGCCCTTATCAGTAGCAGGTATCCGCATGGAGTATTCCCCGGGATGGGCCATGACCCTCTGTGGAATTGCGGGGCTCGTTATCATTGTCGTCGGGTATGTTATTGTGAGGAGGTACCCGTAAATGAACAGTTCGCCGACCGGAAAAACCCCGGGGCCCCGGGTGATTCCCGCGATCCGTCCCGGGAATGATATCGCAGTACGCGGGAAAAAGAGAAACCGGAGAAGTGGTTAATCATGCAAAAAAAACGTGTTATCCATCTGGCAGTCCTTGGTGCGATCCCGGGTATCGCGGGAATTGTTTCCTGTCAGTACATAGTGGCGTTCATTGTCCCGCTGTTTATCCTGTTCACGGCAGTCCTTGCGGCCGGCCCTGCGCTCGCGATCAGGAGCGCGCGGGAAAAGACAGGAGGCACATCATGCAGCTGAAACAAATAGTTCTCCTCGTGATCTTTGGTGGAGTAATCTCTCTGGCAGCAGGATTTATGGCGATAGCAGGGCCGTTTTCGTTCACCCCGTTTATCATTCTCATTCTCCTTGTCGCCATCGTCGTTGTCCTGCTCGTACGCGGGTTCAAGCAATGGGTGGAATCACTTGTCGAAAAAATCGCAGCGGGTAACCGGTCCGATTCCTCCGAGATTACCCGTACAAGCGAATCCCTTGCGTCCATGAGAGCCGGTATCGCCCGCATTGAAGAGCGTCTGGATGCGCTGGAAAAAAGAGAGAGGGAATAAAGTGCTGCCCATGACAGGGACACCGTATTCGCGAATAACGATATCCGCATTGTTCCCTGTACTATTCGCGATCAACGCAATCGGGCGTATTGGTGCGATTACAGCGATTCGGAGAGGGTGGAAATTATGAAAAAAATCCTGATTTGCGGAACTATTATCCTGGTTGCAGGCATCACCTTCGTCTCGCTCTTCTTTTTATCCGGCATGACGGATCCCACGCCTTCCCAGGTACGGGCCGGATGGTATTTCCCTCACCAGGATATTGCCTGGACGGAATCGGAACCCGCGGTGAACGAAAGCCGGCAGGAGCGCCTTGTCCTGAGCGGATGGCGGGATGCCCCGGCACCGCAATTCCCGGCCCTTTCTCCATACAGCCGGTATGAAAATTACACGGATCCCGGCACAGGCAACCAGTATATGATAGCCGCATGGTATTTTACCGATAAGAGAACATTTGAGGAATCACAAAAAAAATTAAACGGTTTTTTACAGACCTCAGGAAACCTCTCACCGGTTGAATTAAATTTTACCGGGCACAGCGCGGGCTTTAAAAGATCTGACGCGGGTGTTCAGGATTCGCAAAACCGATACACGATACCCCTGTACCTCCAGACATCCGGTTATGAAAGCGGCACCACATCCGGGTATTTTTTCACGGTAACGATACCCGGATCCGGAGGCTTTACCGGGGGTACGGATTATCCCGGAAATAATGAGTATTATCTGGTCTATTATGGGACAACAACCCCGGCAAATCTTACCTCACAGACCCCGTTCCTGCAAGAAATGATAGCAGAAACCTGCCGCTATGACCGCGTGGCACGGGAAGGATCCCTGGCGTATGGAGATGAACGCGGATGATCCTGTTGACAAAAATCAAGGAACAAGTCGCCCTTATCACATTACTTGCCGTCTGGACCGTGATCGTGCTGAATACTTTCACGAGTATGCCACCAT
>JBAZHU010000231.1:0-2917 GCA_041652215.1 Methanoregula sp.
GTCTGCCCGGAGAGCCGCTGCCTCGATCGCAGCAAAGTCTGCCTCTTCGAGCATGACCGGCGTTTCATCAAGCGTCTCAAGAACCGGGGCAAGCCGTTCTGCAAGCCGGCTGTTTTTTGTCCCGCTTGCGACAACGACCGGCGAAGCACCGTTCTCAGCGCAGAGCGTAGCAAAGGCGTACACCAGTTCGGGTTCCCCGTAGATGACCGGCCTCCCGTCGGCATTGTACTTGTGCGAATCGGCCATGCCGTCAAGGAGCCAGCCGCGTTCGAGCGCGAGTGCTTCAGGCACGGGCCGGTCGCTGATCTTCGTGAGGGTCTCAATGAAGAGATCCATGTTTTGAAGGCCGATGGGGAGCGGCAGGTTAATGAGCGGGACGCCATACTCCTGCTCAAGGTACCGGCCCGGGGACAAGGCATCGGGGCAGGTCGCCCCGAACTGGATGGTCGCCGGCGCCCCGGGCATCTCTGCGATCTCTTTTGTCGTGGTACCACCCGGTGGAATCTTCTGGTACCGGCCCCCGTAGGGACGGTCGAGCGTCATCGAATAATCAGGAATGAGCGTGTAGGCAAGCCCGAAGCAGTCCAGTACACGTTTGATCTCCCGGATATCTGCCGGGCTGATGTGGGGAACGATCACGCTGATGCGCCGGTGTGACTGTGCCGGCCGGGCATAATAGGCGATCACGCTTCGGGTTGCCGCCCAGAACCCCTCGGTGTGAGTCCCGCTGTAACTGGGCGTGGCTACCGGAATGATGTCGATACCGGCAATCTTTTTTTCCTGCACGTACGCGGTAACGATCCGTTCGAGATCCTCGCCCATCGTCTCAGCAAGGCAGGTGGTCAGGATCCCCAGCACCTTTGGCTGGTAAACCCCGATCACGTTGTCGATGGCTTTTCTGAGGTTGGCTTCGCCGCCGAAGATAGTCTGTTTCTCATTTAAGGAGGAGGACGCAATGTCGACCGGCTCGTTATAGTGCTCGACGTTTGCGAGGCGCATGTACGTGCTGCACCCCTGCGAGCCGTGCACGAGCACCATCGCGTTCTCAATGCCCTTGAATACGACAACGCCCCCGATCGGCATGCACATGTGGCACTGGTTTTCGCTCACCAGTTTGACCCGGGGTCCGGGTGCGGACGGGGTC
The DNA here is from genome assembly GCA_041652215.1 of Methanoregula sp. GTDB lineage: Archaea > Halobacteriota > Methanomicrobia > Methanomicrobiales > Methanospirillaceae > Methanoregula. The sequence goes on from JBAZHU010000231.1 coordinate 1,145, forward strand.
GCCTTCTGCACATCCGTCATACCTGGATCCCCCCGGCAGCGGAAGTCCGCAGGTGCTGCCAGACTGGCGAGCACGTGGTGACATAGACTTCGCGGGCAAACCGGATGGCGCCGTCGAACCCGGCAAGGCCGTCTTTCCGGTCGTGGTTGTGGTCGACAAAGCCGATCCCGAGTTTGTACGCGAGCACGCGCTCTTTTACACCGCCGACCATGACATCCACCTTTTTTTCGAGCAGGAATTTTTCCAGTTCCGCCGGGTTCGCGTCATCGATAATGATTGTCCCTTCAGAGAGCATCCGGCTCATGCTCTCGTACTCGTCCTGTTTCCCGGTCTGGGTGCCGGTGAGCACGATCTCCATGCCGAGGCCCCGGAGCTGGCGGATAATGGCGATTGCCTTGTATGCGCCGCCCACGTAGATGGCGGCACGTTTCCCCCGTAGTTTGCTGCGGTATTTCTCAAGGGACGGGCGGATCCGGCCCATCTCCCGTGCGATAAGCGCTTCCGTGCGCCGGGAAATTTCCTCGTCATTATAGAACGCTGCGATCTTCCGCAGGCTCTCTGCCGTGTTTTCCGGCCCGAAGAAGTTCACGTCCATATACGGGGTGCCAAACGACCGTTCGAGATTTGCTGCAACCCAGTGCATGGAACCGGTACACTGGACAAGGTTCAGGCACGCGGAGGGGGCGCGTTTGAGCGCGGCAACGGTCGAGTCCCCGGTAAAGGCGACGTTGATCCCGATCCCAATCTCGCGGAGGTACCGCTCGACCACCCATTTCTCCCCGCCAAGGTTGTACTCGCCAAGGAAATTGAGCTTGTTTGTTTTTGCGATCTTTTCGCCCTCTTTGGGGCGGATGAGCCGGAGCAGGGCTTCTGCTGCCGCACGGTAACCGACGACTTTATTACCGGAAATAAATCCGCTGGACTCGACCGGGATCACATCGATCCCGTGCCGGGCCGACGCCGCTTTACAGACCGCGATAATGTCGTCACCAATCATACCGGAGACGCAGGTTGCGTACACAAATACGGCCGGTGGGTGGTATTTTCCCACAACCTCATCGATGCAGGAGGCAAGTTTTTTTTCTCCGCCGAATATCACGTCTTTTTCTTTCATATCGGTCGAGAAACTGTTGCGGTACAGTTCGGAACCGCTGGAAAGACTGCCCCGGATATCCATGGTGTAGGTCGCACAGCCAATCGGCCCGTGGACCAGGTGGACGGCATCGGTCACCGGGTTCAACACCACCCGTGCTCCGCAGAACACGCAGGCCCGCTGGCTGACCGAGCCGGCAAGACTGTCATCAGCGCAGTGGATGCGGGCCCGGGTTTTTCCGGCGGTCAGGATGGAGTCCTGCCGTTCATCGATGCAGGCAACCGCTGCCACTGAAAGTGTACAGGTTTCTTCCATAGGGATCACCTCATTTTTTCTTCGTGTTTTTTACCCTGTTTTAGGTTACAGGATCAGTTCGAAGTCCTCGTCACGGGCGTCGCGATCCCGGCGTTCAAGGAGCGCATTGCTGATCTGCTCGATCAGGCGCAGGCAGCCCCGGTAACCGACCACCGGCATGAGCGGGTGCACGGCCCGGTCAAGTATCGGAAACCCAAACCGGACGAGCGGGATGTCCTCGGCACGTGCGATGTACTTCCCGTAGGTCGTGCCGATCATGAGATCGACTTTTTCTTCCCTGATCCACTGCTGGAGTTCGAAGAGATCACCGTCGGCTTTCACTTTACTTCCCTGAACGCCGGCTTCGTCAAGCATTTTCCGGAGGG
>JBAZHU010000232.1:0-2912 GCA_041652215.1 Methanoregula sp.
GGACGGCAAGGACAATCACCCCAAGCACGGCGGCAAGGTAGACATCGTTGTCATTGATTCCAAGTATCGTCCCGAACAGGTAGGAAAGAAGGTCTGCCGGGGCGGACTGGGCGAGGCTGATAAGGACTATGCCGATAGCCAGCCCTGCTGAAAAGAGAACGGCGATTGCCGCGTCTGAAGCAACCCTGAGCCGGCCAAGTACGTGGATCCCAAAAGACCCGGCAATAACCGAGGCCACCGCAGTATAGAGAGGGTAGATCCCGGTCCAGAACCCGAGCGCAATACCGCCAAAGGCCACGTGACCAAGGCCGTCAGAAATGAGTGACAACCTGCGCAGGACGATAAAAACACCCAGGCTCGCGCAGGTCACGGCAACGATCAGCCCCCCGATAAACGCGCGCATCCCGAATTTGAACATCAGAAATTCAAGCACCATTCAACCACCCCCCTTACTGATTTCCAGCCTGTAACATCAGGTTCCAGAGCCCTTTTGTGCCAAGCGACTGTGCCGGCCCGTCATACAGGACCCTGTGGTGCAGGAAGATAACCCGTTCCATCATCTGACTTAACTCGGTCAGGTCGTGGAGGATGATGAGGACGGTGATCTTATGCGTATCATGGAGATGTGAGAGCAGCGCGTAGAATTCCTGCTTGCTCTTTACATCGACCCCATTGGTCGGTTCGTCAAGGGCGAGGATGTGGGGATTGCCCACGAGTGCCCGGGCGATCAATACCCGCTGTTGCTGGCCTCCCGAGAGATCCGAAAAGAGCTCGCCGGCTACCCGGCCGAGCCCCGCTTCTGCAATTGCTTTTTCCACGGAAATACGATCTTCTGCGGTCGGCCGTGAAAAAATACCGGACTGCCCGTATGTCCCCATCTCGATTACTTCCTGCACCGTCACCGGGAACTGCTGCTGGCGGAGCACCGGCTGCTGGGGGACATACCCGATGCAGGGCCGGCAGGGGGACATGCCTTCGCAGTCATCCATGTGGCAGGTAAATTCCACGGTGCCTTTTTCTGGAGAAAGCAAGCCGACAAGGATTTTTAAAAGCGTAGTCTTGCCGGAACCATTTGGCCCGGCAATCCCCACAAACTCTTCCTGCCGGATATCAAGCGAGATATCCTCAAGGACCGGTTCCGTGCCGTAGGAGAACCAGATATCCTTTACGGTCAGGCACACCGGCCGGTTCTTCGGAGCGTCTATTGGCATTGTAAGGTCTGCCTCATCTGCTGAAGGTTATTTTCCATTATAGTAACATAATCGTTGTCTCCGGCAGAGAACTGACCCTGGGGCAGTAATTCCATAGTAGTATACGGGTAGATCGGCAGTCCCAGTTCAGATGCAACCGACTGGCTTAACGCTTCGACTTCATCGGTTTCGGCGATCACACCCTGTACGTTATCCGCCTTTGACACATTCAGGATTGACGCCATCTGCTGTACCGAGGGTTCCGCATCCGGGCTGAGGCCGGTGATAGAAAGGGCAGTCAGGTTGTATGCCGCGGCCTGGTAATTGAGGAATGCGTGAGAGGTAAGGAAGGTCCGGGTGGTGCAGTTGGAAAGGCCGGTTTTGTAATTGGCGTCCAGTTTCCTGAGGCGCGCTTCATAGGCATCTGCGTTTTCCTGGTAATGGGATGCATTCGTCGGATCCGCCGCTGATAATTGTCGGGCGATTGAGGAAACATAATATTCCGCTAGCTGGGGTGATAGCCAGAGGTGGGGATCCTGTTCGGGATCGGGGAAATTCGTGTGCTCATTTTTCATCTGTAAGAGTACAGATGAGGGGATGGAATCGATAAACGGTGCCCTTATAATATCCGGGTTTGTCGCGCTTGCAAGTTTATCTGCCCACGGTTCCATGAACGATCCGTCGTAAAACAGGATTTTTGCATTCTGGATCGCGAGGGCATCGTTTGGCGTGGGTTCGTATTCGTGGGGTTCGGCGCCCGGGGGAAGGATCTGGGTCACGTCCGCATAGTCCCCGGCCACGGGTTTGACCAGCAGGGTGATGGGCCTGAACGAGGTGACAACCTGGAGTTTTCCGGCCGTGCTGGCGCCAGTGCCGGACGAGGCAGCCTGCGATCCTGCCTGCATATTCAGGGCAACGCAGGCTCCGATTGCAACAAGAACGATAATGACTGCGAGGGCACTCATCAGGATTATTTTCCTGGCATCCATGGATTTTTCTGGAGATGATGGCATGTTTTTTTACCTCTGTATTTTTTTCAGATATAATTTTTATAAATCCGCGAAGCAATATCGCTGGGTAGCGCTTTAATGATTATGAAAAATTTGGGGGGATACCAAATTTTGTTATATACGCTATTTTTAAAAACAAGAGATCAGGAAGCGTTTCAACGTTTAAAAAAAACCGGATAAAGACCGATACCGGCAGGAGACGGTCATATCGCCGGATCCTGCAAGAGACACCCGTCATCATGAGTTATCTTTCCGCAGATTCCCTGTCCCGGGTGTCCCATTGCGGCGCAGATCCGGTCAACGGCATCTTTTGATACGAAACTTTCAAACCGTTTTGCCTCTTCACATGCCTGTTCATGAGATAACCCGTAATGGGTGAGCAGCAGGCTTAAGATCCGGTGGCGCTTGGTCAGGAAACCTGCATACCGTATGCCATTGTCCGTGAGACAGATTCCGCGGTAGGGTTCGTGAACGATAAGACCAATATCGGCAAGTTCGGCAACGGTCTTTGTGATGGTCGAGGGATCGACATCAAATTCCCCTGCGAGATCTGTGGTACGCACCCTCCCGCCTTTTTCCGATATATATTTGAGATACGCAACCTTTCGTGGTGAGAGTTCCAGGCCGTCCCGGAGTTCCATGATTATAATCTGGATACGGTGGACGAAAAAGATTTGGTATACACTCAAGTTTTATTTAAAAAATCAGGCCA
>JBAZHU010000233.1:0-2912 GCA_041652215.1 Methanoregula sp.
GAGCACTTTTTTAGATCTTTCCCAGCTGGTGCTCACGCAAAGTATTCCACGATATTCCGGAAGATCGTCATGTTGAGCGATTCTTCAGGAATGCGTTCGCCGTTTCTCCGCATCTGTTCCCGGATGAGCGGCCAGTCGTAGATATTAGTAAACTCCATCGCCCGCTCGGGATGCGGCATCATGCCCAGCACTTTGCCATCCGCAGAGGTGATGCCGGCGATATCCTCGACCGAACCGTTCGGGTTATACGGGTACACGCCGCCGGCCGGGGTAAGGTCCTCCCGGCAGTAGGAAAATGCAATCTGTTTGTGCTTTTTGATGCGCTGGAGGGTCTCGGGAGAACAGGAGAGGTTGCCTTCACCGTGGGAAACCGGGCAGTATAGTTTCACGATGCCGTGCGTCCAGATATTTTCCGCCACCGGTTTGAGCGTCACGAACCGGCATTCGAGCCGCCCGCCCCGGTTGGGCATGAGCGCGATCTCCCGTGAATATTTTTTATCAGATGCAGGGACGAGCCCGAGGTTTGCGAGGATCTGGAACCCGTTACAGATCCCGAGGACCAGGTTATCGCCATCGAGGAACTCGCAGAGGTCGTCCCAGAGATTGTTCCGCACCCGGTTTGCATATGCGTTGCCAGCGCCGGTATCGTCCCCATAGGAAAATCCCCCGGGAAACACGAGCAGACGGTACGCGGATAGTTTCACCCTGCCATCGATCAGATCGTTGATGTGGACGATCTCAGAGTCCATCCCGGCCCGGAGGAGCGCCTCTTTTGTCTCCATCTCGGAGTTGATCCCGTAGCCGCTCATGATGAGGGCCTTTTCCGGGATCAGACTGCGCCCGGGTTTCCCGTGTCCTCCATCGGTCTGACATAAAACTGCCATATCAGAACCCCCCGAACGGCGCCTTGTACGCCGATTCCAGTTTTGCGATCTCCTGATCGACCAGAAGCGTCCGGCCCGTGATCCGCAGCCGGTTCCCGCCGGTTTTCCCCAGCAGCACGGCATCGGCGCCCATGATCCGCTCGAATTCCCGCTTGTGATCCGGGGCCACGGTTACCACGAACCGTCCCAGCGACTCCGAGAAGAGGAATGTGTCCGGGCGCATGACGGACGGTATGGTGAGATCCATCCCGAGCCGGCCGGCCATGGCCACCTTTGCAAGGGCAACACCGAGACCGCCGTGGCTGACCGGGAATGCCGAGGCCACCAGTTCGTGCGAGATTGTGTTGTGGAGGTTCTGGTACCGCAGCTTTGCCGCTGCCGCGTCGAGGCCCGGCACCAGATTTCCCGCACATCCGAGATGGGCAAAATACTCCGAGCCACCGAGTTCCTCCCGGGTTTCCCCGATCACGTACACGAGATCGCCGGCGATTTTCGCGTCGATCGAAACTGATTTTCCCACGTCCGCATGGACACCGATGGATGAGATAAGAAGTGTCGGCGGCACGGAAATTTTCACCCGGTTGTTCTCTGCATCGTATCCCGAGAAATCGTTGAACATGCTGTCTTTGCCGGAGATGAACGGGGTACCAAATGCCTTTGCATAATCATAGCAGCCCCGTGCAGCCTCTTTGAGCTGCCAGAGCCGGCCCGGTTCATCTGACGAGCACCAGCAGAAATTATCGAGAAGTGCGATCTCCTCCGGGGAAACGCCGAGCGCGACAAGCCCCCGGATCGCCGTGTCGATGCAGGCGCCGGCCATCCGGTAGGAATCGATCTCCGTGTACGCGGGAAAGAGCGCCTGCGAGAGCCCCACGCCCTTTTTCGATCCGGGTACCACTTTTGTCAGGGTCGCCGGCGCCTGCACCCGGCCTTTCCCTTGTACCGGCCCGAGCACGTGGCCGCCCTGGACGGTATGGTCGTACTGGATCGTCACAAATTCCGTGGAGCAGATATTCTTACGGGAGAGCATCGCGACAAGAAGATCGTCTAACCGCGCCGGGCAGGGTACATCCGGTTCGGGATTTTCCGTCTTTACCGGCATCGTTTTCAGGAATTTTTTGGGCAGGCCGTCGTGGAGAAACGATAACTCGATATCCATCGCAACAATGCCCTGGCATTCGACCAGGCACCGGCCGGTGCCGGTGAACTCGCCAATGACCTTCGCCTCGACCTCGCGGCGCTTCATGAGATCCATGAACGCGTCGATTTTCTCCAGCGGGACAGCAAGCGTCATACGCTCCTGGGACTCCGAGATCCAGATCTCCCACGGCGCCATGCCGGGGTACTTGAGCGGGACCTTGTCGAGGTCTACCCGGCAGCCGTTGCTCTCTTTTGCCATCTCGGCAACCGAGCAGGAGAGGCCGCCGGCCCCGTTATCCGTGATGCTCCGGTACAGCCCAAGGTCCCGGGCCTCCTTGACCAGGACATCGGAGAATTTCTTCTGCGTAATCGGATCCCCGATCTGGACCGCCGTGACCGGGCTCGCCGGGTCAAGCGCCTCGGATGAGAACGTTGCCCCGTGGATGCCGTCTTTACCCACCCGGCCGCCGACCATCACGACAAGGTCGCCCGGCTCGGCTTTTTTCTCGGAGAGGTCTCTCCCGCCCGTTTCCCGGGGCATAACGCCAACCGTCCCGGCAAAGACGAGCGGTTTACCCGCGTACCGGTTGTCGAAGTAGCAGAACCCCTGCGGTGTCGGGATGCCCGAGCAGTTCCCACCCACGCCAACGCCACGGACAACACCGTCAAGGATCTGCCGGGGGGAGAGAACCGGGTTCTTTTTGTCTTTTCCCCGGAACAGTCTGATATCCGCTGCCGGGTCGCCGACGCAGAACCCGTAGATGTTCAGGCAGGGTTTTGCACCGAGACCAAACCCGATCGTGTCCCGGTTGACACCGACAATTCCCGTGAGGGCACCGCCAAAGGGATCGAGCGCCGATGGCGAGTTGGGGTCTCGACCTTGTGGGT
>JBAZHU010000234.1:0-2892 GCA_041652215.1 Methanoregula sp.
AATCTCTGAACACTGAAAATACCGAAACTCCTTTGGAAATGTTCCGTGACGGGACACTCCCTACAGCGGATTCTACATTACTGGTACAACCATCCCGTTTCCTGCGGGAGGATTTCGTGTCGGGTAAAAACTGACGGGAAAAAGAGTGTTATGCCCGGGGATGTGGTGCTTTCCCGGGCATTATAACGGAGGTGTGGTTGCGTGTTGCATGAGGCATTATATTAGTCCGGCAGGGGTGTCGATCATAACGGGTGAGATGAAACCGTATGGCCCTGCCGTATTGTTGTACGAGGACGTGAACCCGAAGGGCATTTCACGGACACATACCAAGGACCGCAGATCGTCCGCAGGTTACGCGGGGTGCAGTCACTGGTGAGCCTGTTCTGGTCGGCCCCATGGGCCTACAATACTGCCCGGAGCCCCGGATACCGCTGGACCGTTCCACCGGCCCTCCCGGCAGGATGCCGGCAGAGGCCCGGGCAGCGGTACCGGGTGCATCCGGGCCGGCTGCGGGTCGGGCGATATTCGCGTGGTGTGTGTTCATGGCTTTCTTCCTGTTCACGGTTGTGAACACAGAGTATGGGGCAGGCAGGATAATATATCCTGATTTTGCGTCAGGTTTTGCCGCTACATTTGATTTTTCCCGAACGCAGGGGGGAATACTGAGACCCGGATCCGCGACCCGGCCTTTTGCAGAAAACCAAGGTATATAATCTCCGGACAATTAACAATTGTGAAGTACCGGGAATCCTGCCCGGTCGTGTGGAATCAGACCAGGATGTGCAGAGGAAGACTATGACGAAGATTTACGACAATATTCTGGCAACAATCGGCAACACCCCGCTTGTGCGGCTGAACCGGGTCACCCCGGGAGCTGGCGCAACGGTGCTTGCCAAGGTTGAGTCCTTCAATCCCCTGGGGAGCGTCAAGGACCGGATCGCGGTGGCGATGATCGATGCGGCAGAAGAAGCCGGGCTCATCCGGCCGGATACCATCATTCTCGAACCCACCAGCGGGAACACCGGGATCGGTCTTGCCATGGTAGCCGCCGCCCGGGGGTACCGGATCACGCTTGTCATGCCGGAGACGATGAGTATCGAGCGGAGAAAACTCCTCAAGGCCTTCGGCGCCGATATCATCCTTACCCCGGGAAAAGAGGGGATGAAAGGTGCGGTGGGAAAAGCCGAGGCGCTCCTTTTAGAGAACCCGAAGTATTTCTATATCCCCCAGCAGTTCCGGAACCCGGCGAACCCTGCCATCCATAAGAAGACGACCGCCGAGGAGATCTGGCGGGACACGGACGGCAAGGTGGATGCCATCGTTGCGGGCGTGGGGACAGGAGGCACCATCACGGGCATCGCAGAGCTGATAAAATCCCGCAGGCCGTCGTTCAAGGCCATCGCGGTCGAACCCGACGCATCCCCGGTGCTGTCCGGCGGGCAGCCCGGGCCGCACAAGATCCAGGGCCTGGCGCCGGGTTTCATCCCCGACGTCCTCAAAATGGATCTCCTCGACGAAGTGATCCGCGTGACCTACGAGGACGCCATCGCCACTTCACGGCGCATGGCAAAAGAGGAGGGGATCCTCATCGGCATCTCGGGCGGTGCAGCGACATGGGCTGCGCTCCAGGTTGCGGTACGAAAAGAGTATGCGGGTAAAACGATCGTTGTCATCCTGCCGGATACCGGGGAACGGTACCTGAGCACGGAACTCTTCGAAGCATAACGGGGAAGGACCATGGTTTTTGACCACCTCAGGGAAGATATCAGGGCAATCTTTTCCAAAGACCCCGCCGCACGCTCCACCCTTGAGGTGCTCTTTTGTTACCCGGGTCTCCACGCGCTCTGGTTCCACCGCAGGGCCCACTGGCTCTGGGTGCACAACCTGAAATTCTGGGCCCGGTTCGTCTCCCACATCGGCAGGTTCCTGACCGGGGTCGAGATCCACCCGGGCGCCGTAATCGGGCGGCGGGTGGTCATCGACCATGGCATGGGCATCGTTATCGGGGAAACCGCTGAAGTCGGCGACGATGTCCTGATCTACATGGGCGTGGTGCTGGGCGGCACGGCACTCGAAAATATCAAGCGCCACCCGACCGTGGAGGACGGGGTTGTCCTCGGGTCCGGGGCCATTGTCCTTGGCCCTATCCGGGTCGGGAAGGGTGCAAAAGTCGGGGCCGGGTCGGTCGTGGTCAGGTCGGTCCCGCCCGGTGCAACCGTGGTCGGGGTCCCGGGCAGGATCGCCGGGCTGGATCACGGTTTAGAGGACGTGGTGGCCGGCGAGGTCATGCCCGATCCGGTGCTCCGGGTGGCAAGCCAGCTGCTGGAGCGGCAGGCCCAGTTCGAAGAACGGCTCCGCGTCATCGAGCAGGTGCAGCCGGGCCCGGTCCCCGCTGCCGCCCGGCAGGAAAGCGTCTGCGAGAACCAGATCTTCGATGCGTTACGGGAAGTGATCGATCCTGAGGTGGGTCTCGATATCGTCGACCTCGGCCTGGTACGGGGGGTACGGGTGGATGGCACCAGCGTGGAGATCGACCTGGTTCTCACCTGCAAGACCTGCCCCCTCGCCGATCACCTCTCCGAGCAGGTGAGGAGGAAGGCGCTGGGGGTCTGCGGTATCGGGAACGTGACCGTGAACGTGCTGGACGAGCCGTGGAACTCGGAGCGGTTTGTCCAGCAGCGCGATTCGCACAAGGGGGCATGACCGCCTTCCCCCTGTATTCATGGGTGTTCCCGCACGCACTTTCAGGATAGCACTACAGTTCGGGTTTTACCGTGCCCGGGAATCCCATTGCGGATATTTTCCCGGGCACGGTCCAATCATTTTTTACCCACCCTGCTGAAATACCCACTATGGTCATTTTTAACCAGAGTAAGAAGTCCCTGCTCCTTT
>JBAZHU010000235.1:0-2886 GCA_041652215.1 Methanoregula sp.
ATTTATAATGCGTTCCTCCCCACTTGTGCGTCCATTTTCCCGAAGGTGACGGGATGTTTGGCGCGATACGGCCGGTATTACCGGCACCCATGAAAGCACACCGGCCGTAAAGTCCAATCGCGACCAGGAGGTAATCCCGGGACGGGAGAATGAAGTCCCCGAAAATGGTATTGCATCCCCTTTTTACGAGTTCTACAGAACTTTTGTTTCGTAGAGACATCCTTTGCACGAGAAATTCAGTATGTGCAAAAATTCACGGGATCCAGAATATTTTTTTTGTTTCCCCGAAGTAAAAAACAGGCACGGTTTTCACGATTTTACGAAAGCGTTTTGTACAGGTACAGGATCCGCTGGATCGCCGAGAGATTCGTGCAGATCGCGATAATGATAACCGAGACCCAGATAAAACCGGTGATACCCCCGAGGATCAGCACAAGGAAGGTTTCAGGCCGGCCAAAGAATCCGACACCTTCAAGCGGGTCGTCAATCTTCCCCTCTACCTTTTCCCGGTACCCTATCTCCGCGTAAACGACCGGCTTGATGAAGGTGTTCATTAAGGAGCCGGTCATGGCAAGGCCGACAATGGCAAAGTCCGCGATCTGCGGGACCGGCAGAAACCCGGAAACAATGGCGATCCCGGAGAGACCGACACCGAGCAGGACAAGGGCATCCACGTACTTGTCCACGATCCAGTCAAAGACCGCCCCGAAATTGGTATGGGAATTGGTCTGGCGGGCAATGCTGCCATCGACAAGATCGAAGAGTGCCGAGAGCAGTAAAAGCAGGCTCCCGACTAAAAACTGGCGCTCCACAAAAAAGGCCGCAGCGGCGATCCCGGCCACAAGGGCAAGAAACGAACACTGGTTCGGCGTGATACCGCACCGGACAAATGCCCCTGCAACCGGTTCAAGGTATTGTTTGAACCTTGGCCGGAGGGCGGTAATATTCATATCTCACATGATTGGTACGCGAACCATTAATAGTTGCGGGAAAAACCAGAAGGCCGGTACCCTTAACCCGCGAGTATTATAATTACCTGCAAAGAATCATCATATTATTTACATCGCGCGTCAAATCAGAAACAGAGAGTTGAACCTGATGGCAGCAACACCGGCCCGTCCGCACGTCTTAATGATGTCCGAGATCACCGCTGACGGCAAGCTTACGTTAAAAAAAGGTGCTTCCAGCAAGATCCTGATGAAATACATGGCGCATGAGACCGAGATCCTGCTCCATGAGACCCGGGCCGCCTACGATGCGATCATGGTCGGTGCAAACACCATACGGATCGACAATTCTTTTCTGACGGTCAGGTTCGTGCCCGGCAAAAGCCCGCTCCGGGTTATCCCATGCAGCATGGCAGATATCCCCCTTGATGCAAACATTCTCGGGCCCGATGCAAAGACACTCATTGCCGTATGCGAACAGGCCCCAAAAGACCGGGTCGCCGCACTAAAAGCAAAGGGTGTGACCGTCGTGACAGCCGGGAAGGATCATGTCGAACTGCCCCGGCTCATGCAGATCCTTCATGACGATTTCGGGATAAAGAAACTGATGATCGAAGGGGGACCGACATTAAACTGGCACATGCTTCACGACAAGCTGGTCGATGAAATCCGGCTTATCCACCTGCCGTTTATTGTCGGCGGATCGGATACGCCGTCCCTTGTTGGCGGAATGCATATCAATTCCGAAGACGAGATGATCCGGTTAAATCTCAAGAAATACTATATGTGCGGCAGCAACCTCGTCTCCGAGTTTGACGTGCTGTACGCATAAGAGCTTCCCTTATGGCACAAATCCCTGAAATATCTCCTGCACTTCGTGCACCGGGCCCGGCACCGCACAGCGCCGGCCTGAAATGGTTCCTGGTCATCATTGTCGGACTGATTCTTGTGATCGGGATCTTTATCGCAGTGTTCTATGTCGCGGACAACGCTCACCCGGGAGTTAAAGTCATCAGACTGGAAGGACAACTCTCGACCGGTGATTTCTCCGATGAAACGGGTGTGGGAAGCGAGTATGTGGGCAACCAGCTGCGGGACGCGGCCGACGACCCGATGGTCGAGGCAATCGTGCTCCGTGTCGACAGCCCGGGCGGGACACCTGCCGCCGCAGAGGAGATCATCAGCGACATGGAGTATGCAAAGACCAAGAAACCGGTCGTTATCTCCATGGGGGACATGGCCACCTCTGCTGCGTACTATGTCAGCGCCCACGGTGACAAAATTTATGCGAATCCCGATACATTTACCGGCGCTGTCGGTGTCATCTGGACGTTCTCCGATATCAGCGGCTGGATGAATGATCAGGGCTATAATGTCACGGTCGTAAAATCGGGTGCAAAAAAGGATATGGGATCTACATCCCGGGCCCTGACCGATGCGGAACGGACCTATGCCCAGCAGATCGTTAACGAAAGTTTTGACGAATTTATAACCGATGTGACGACGCAACGGATGGTCGCACGTTCAGATATCGATGATGGCAGGGTTATCCGGGGTGCCGATGCGATAAAGATCAACCTTGTCGACAAACTGGGGAACCTCAACGATGCAATCGCAGGTGCAAAAGAACTTGCAGATTCCCGGAAATAATTTCACCCGGTTTTTTTCACGCGCTTCATTCCCCTCTTCACGCACGTTTTGTTGCAGATCTATTCCTTTTTTTCTGCGACATCTCCTCACGTATGAGAAGAAACGGGGGCTCCTCCCCCCTGCTATACACTGAATCTAAAAAAACGGGTGATTTCCCGGAACCCGGAAAAATCCGGTTCACACCATCCTGATGGGATCTGCCTTCATGTATTCCCGGCACACCGTCGTTGCGTAGTGGCCGGGGGGCAGGGAAAACTTCAGGCGCACGTTTGTTTCCTGCACGGACGCT
>JBAZHU010000236.1:0-2867 GCA_041652215.1 Methanoregula sp.
GCTTGAGATGGGTGGGCCGGCGATTGTGAGCGCGGTAAGAGCGGTCACCCTGTCGTTTGCGGCAATAGCTGCAGCTACACTTATTTTATTGGCATGGTTGATCCATAGTACTGGTATATGAAACTGGAAGAACTGAGATTTGGCACTGAACTTCTCAAGCGCGGCTTTGCATCCATGCAGAAGGGGGGCGTGATCATGGATGTGGTGAATGCCGAGCAGGCAAAGATCGCCGAGAACTCCGGGGCCGTCGCAGTCATGTCGCTCGAACGGGTGCCGTCGGATATAAGAAAGCAGGGCGGTGTCGCCCGGATGGCAGACCCGGAAAAGGTCCAGGAGATCATCGATGCAGTTTCGATTCCCATCATGGGAAAGGTCAGGATCGGCCACTTTGTCGAAGCACAGGTGCTCGAGGTGCTTGGCGTCGACATGATCGACGAGAGCGAAGTACTCACCCCCGCCGACGAGGAATATCATATCGACAAGAAGCAGTTCAAGGTCCCGTTTGTCTGCGGTGCGCGGAACCTTGGGGAAGCACTGCGCAGGATAAATGAAGGTGCGGCGATGATCCGGACAAAAGGCGAGGCAGGGACCGGAAACGTCGTCGAAGCGGTGCGCCACATGCGGGCGATCATGGGCGATATCCGCAAAGTGCAGGGAATGGACGAGCAGGAGCGGATCAGCTATGCCCGGAGTATCGAAGCACCTGCCGAACTTGTCATTGAGTGCGCACAGCGAGGGCGGCTCCCGGTCGTAAACTTCTCGGCCGGAGGTATTGCCACCCCTTCGGATGCGGCGCTCATGATGCAGCTCGGGGCCGACGGCGTCTTTGTCGGGTCCGGGATTTTCAAGTCCTCGAACCCCGATAAGATGGCAAAGGCAATTGTCGAAGCGGTCAACCATTACAACGACGCATCGGTGATCGCAAAGGTCAGCACGGGCCTTGGCGACGCGATGCCGGGCCTCGATGTCCATACCCTCAGGGCCGATGAGGTGTTGCAGACCCGTGGACGGTAAGATTGTTAAAATCGGTGTGCTCGCCCTCCAGGGAGACGTGAGCGAGCACATCGACGCTTTTTTTAAGGCTCTCACATCCTGCGGTTGCGGTGAGGGATCTTCGGTTGTTGAAGTCAGGAGCCCTGCGGATCTTGTTGGCTGCATGGCGCTTGCAATACCGGGCGGGGAGTCCACCACCATCTCCCGGCTGATCGACAAGAACGGCCTTTATGAGCCGATTAAAAATTTCCCGGGGGGGATCTTTGCGACCTGCGCTGGCATGATTCTGATGGCAAGCGATGTCGGGGATGCCCGGGTCCACAGCCTCGATCTTTTGGATATGACGGTGGACCGGAATGCCTTTGGCCGGCAGCGGGAGTCCTTCGAAGCCGATATCCCGGTACAGGGCCTTGATGGCGGCCCGTTCCATGCGGTCTTTATCCGGGGCCCGGTCGTGACCGGGGTGAGGGGCAGGGTCGTGGTCCTTGCCCGGCTCGACCAGGGGATTGTTGCCGTGGAAAAGGGGAAGCACATGGCCCTTGCCTTCCACCCGGAGCTCGGCGGCGACCTCCGGCTCCACGAGCGGTTCCTGAAAAATCTCGGGATCTGATCTTTTTTTAATAACCCCGGCAGCTGGTGAATCGTACGGGAGAGGGCATTCCCGGGTGAAACCATTTTACGCCCGGCCAGGAGACGTTCCTGCATGCCGGGAAGGGTTCAGCGCCGGAAGACTTCGCGTAAAGGGGCGCGGCTCGTCACGTTCAGAAAAAGGATCTGGTCGCCGGCCCGGAGAAATGACAGGGGATATCCCCTGCCAGGGTGGCCGTATCAGGGAACGTTATGTACCGTTCGGGTTTGTAATCCGCCCGGTAAAGAGAATCGTGCCGGTGTCGTTGTCCTGTATCAGGAAGATGAACGGGTGGTCGGCGCGGAAGACCGGGACTGGTGTTTCTGTCGCCACGACACCTTTTGCCCACATCACGACGCCGGTCGCAGCAGCAGCTTCGGTACCCTCCTCGTTTACCTCGATGTAGGCCTTGTGGACGACATCGCTGATGTACAGGTCCTTTGTCCCGTCCATTCCTGAGAAATCTGCATTGCCGGAGAAGGCCGTGGGCATTCCCATGGCGGCAAGTGTCTCCGGGAGGGAGTACTGCGTTTCAATCTTGAACTTCGGGATGTACATCATGACCCGTCGGGACGATGCCGACTGTTCCAGCGCCGAGAGGTTGGCCGGGTCGAGGTACGGGACCGCCGCGGAGAGGTTATCTCCTCTCGGGAGGAGGATTACCATCGAGAGCCCTTTCCCGTCCTTTGCCGTGTAGGGCAGGGAGAGCATCTGGAGGTCGGCGGTCGCCGCATACGGGTAAGTGGCGTCCTCACCGGTCTGCCGCATCATTTTTACCGTGACCTGCGAACCTGAGGGTGTGGTAAACGGGGCGTCGGCGGTCTGGTTTGCGTCGAACTGCTTCTCCCAGGTGCCCTTGAAATAGACGGCGTTCGTGATCACGAGCCGGGTGAGGGAGTCGATAGACCCGGCTGGCAGCAGATCGAGGATCTTATTGTTGGTCTGATCGGCCACCCAGGTATTGATCGTCTGGCGGGAGGCTTCGGGCTGGTTGGCAAAATCAAGGTTTGTCGTATTGGCCCCATAATACTGCCCGGCGGTGGCGGTGTACGCGGGAAGGAAGACGTAGGTCTTCTCCGCCCAAAGGGCGTTTGCAGTGCTCAGGGTATACCCTGCATCACCGGCATTGATTGCTGCATTCTCTGCCGCATACCCCTCCCGCATCGCGGTCTGGTTTGACGGGAAGAAGAACACAGACCGGATCTCGTCGGCTGTCGTCCCGCGTGCCCCTTCGTACGTGATGGCG
>JBAZHU010000237.1:0-2845 GCA_041652215.1 Methanoregula sp.
CATGAACGCACCCAGTACCGGGGCGACAGCAGGAGAAATGACGACCATGGACTGGACAATCGCGAGTACGGATTCGCGTTTTCTCCCGTTATACACGTCCTTGACCATCGCGGTCGCGACCGCAGAGGCGGCACTTCCTCCGATGGCCTGGAGGATGCGGAAGAAGATCAGGTGCCAGATGTCCCAGGATATGGCGCAGGCTGCGCTTGCGGCGATATAAAGGGCAAGGCCGGCGAGCAGGACCGGCCGGCGGCCGTACTTGTCGGAGAGCGGCCCCCAGAAGAGCATTCCAAAAGAAAAAAAGATAAAGAAAAGGATGAGGGTCAGGTTCGTGAGGTCAACGGAGACACCGAAATAATCCCCCATACCGGGAAGGGCGGGAAGGTAGAGGTCGGTGGAGAGCGGGACAAATGCGGAGAGCAGCGCGATGAGCGCGATGAGGCCCCGGTTGCCAAGGTATTTCTGGGGGATGTGGGGTGGTTGGGAAGTGGCGGGGACGGGAGCCATATGTAATCAACTAGGGTAATGCGATACGACTAATGTTGGCCGGGCACGGGTATAGGGTTTGCTTTGGCGATCACGTGACAGGAGCGCCCTTTTTTAGCCCTGTACCGGATCCCGTACAGGGCCATAATTGAGGGGGGGTCGCATCAAAAAAGGTACGACCCCCCCCTTTTTGGTGGGGCAAATGTGACCCGGTTTAAACAATTTTGATATTGATTTCAGGTCAGTTCCGGCAGGGTATTTCAGCGGCGGTTTATGACGGAAAACCCGGCCAGATCCTGCGAGGCCGGGAGGTGCCGGTATCCCCACTATTTCATGGGCCCGTTGGGTGTCTCAAACATGATACGACCCCCCCACCACTTTTGGGATTTTTGGTTCTTTTCCTCTGGCACTTTTATGACGTGAAAATGCCGCTTTTTTAACACTGAAAACGGGATTGCGCTAAAGGGGGGGGTCGTGCATGATCCGGGTGTGACCCCCCCTCATCTGGTGATGTTTGGGCCGGGGGATGGGCCGGGTTCCCTCCCGTGCCCGTATCTTTTTACGGTATAAAAGAAAACGGGATGGTACGATGGAAGAAAAAAACCGGGACCTGCCGGATGACGATGACGGTATCCGGTTCCGGGACTGTTTCTCGGTGAAATACATCCAGTCCGCTGCCCTCTTTTGCCGGCTGGGGTACCGGATAGAACAAGAATATGCCACTACCGGCACCCTTTCGGCGGAACAGCGGCTCCGGCACGAGGCATTTGCGCTCAACGCGATCTTCTCCTCGGTTGCGTTCCTTGAATCTACCATCAATGAGCTCTGGTCGGACGCGGCCGACAACGCGTATTTCTTCCCCGATGAAAAAGTCGAGGCGCTGTTCCGTGCTATTGGGGAGAACTGGAACAATGAGAACTATTTTGACCGGACGCCCCTGCCGCTCAAGTACCAGAAAGTCCTTGAGATCGGGAACCTGCCCCCGTTCCCTGAAGACGATCCTGGTTTTTCCGGTATTAAGGAGATCATCGCGATCCGGAACTACCTGATGCATTACCGGCGCGAATGGGCGACGATCCCGACCGGTCATGCTGCCGGGGCAGAAGCCGGGCCACATGCGGAATCGTTCGGACCTCTCCTTACAGGCAGGTTTGCCGAAAACCCGCTCGCCGCAAAGAACCTGCCGTTCTTCCCGGACCGGTGCCTCGGCCACGGGTGTGCCGAATGGGCGGTCGCGACAAGCCTCGCCTTTACCGACCTGTTCTTTGCCGCTCTCGGGCTACCGCCCTCATATGAAGGTATCCGGGGAGAACTGAAGACCCGGTGACGGAACGGGAACTCTGTAATGATGAAGGGGGATTCACTATATTAATTGAGGAGAGGACGGAACCTGTCCCCCTCCCGCATGTATAAGAGGGTCGGGGCAATCATGTTCAGGAATTGCTTCGTTTGCGTTCCGATCGTTTTTAAAAAAGTCCGGCACCATTCCTCAGTTTTTTAGAGAAATACACAGTTTTAAGCCTTGTACTGTGTGTTATTGAGTTCACGTCTGAAGGCATGCGAACTTGACATCTTTCAAGTTGGATCCGGTTCCGAAGTCCGGCCGGATCCCCCGGTTGAATTCCGGAAAATCTAACAACTTCTCAATTCTCCATATTTATGAATAAATAATGACTAATGCCTTAAGGATTTTCCTTAAGGACGGTTTTTAATTGTGGTTAAAAATTGTCCGCTATGCAAACCGGGTGCAAAAGGAATTTCTTGGGGGTATTCCCTGAAACGGCTATCTTTCTGATGAAGTTCTGTTGCGTTTACTGGTGAGGAAAAATTGTTACCTCGGAGAAATAATCAAATCACCCGCAAATGCAACAGTACAGTAACCCCTTGTTAACTTAGTTATGCCCGTTTCCACCGGTAAATGTGGGGATCCTTACTTTTTCAGGTACCTGCTCAAGGCACTGCTGATAATGCCCCCGGCAGTTCCGGATGCCACAAGAAACAGGATCAACACTGACAAGATCGGAAGTGTCGTAGACATCATAAGGCCCAGCAGCCCGCCAAAAAGCAGTGGGCCAAAGAGCATGGTCGCAAACACGATCACGGCAGTAAGGACGCCGCTGAGGCCCCCGACAACGGCCTGCATCTTCACTTCGCCACCTGCAACCTGGCCCGCAACGACTCCCCCGATCAGAGCGCCAATGGGCGGAAAAACGATAGATACGGCAAGCGCAGCGATGCCCCCCAGAAAAACGCCGGTGATGAACTTCATCTGCATATCTCTGTATTTATAGAATCTCATTGATATACCTCTCTTCTTTGTAGGACTCTGGGCGGCGAGGTGAGCTCTATTGCGCCCATT
>JBAZHU010000238.1:0-2831 GCA_041652215.1 Methanoregula sp.
TTTGGGCGGGTTCTGGAACGTCTCCTGGAGTGATGTCGCGCTCGGCCTCATTATCCTGCCGGCCGCCCTCTCGCTCCTCCTCTTTTCCCGGGAGCTCAACATCTTTTCCATGGGAGAGGACGATGCAACCCATCTCGGCGTCAACACCGAGCGCCTCAAGATCGTCCTCCTTGGCATCAGCTCGCTTATCACCGGCATCGCAGTCGCAATCGCCGGCTGCATTGGTTTTGTGGGCCTCATCACCCCGCATGTCGTACGGCTCGTGGTCGGCCCTGACCACAGGGTCCTGCTCCCGGCTGCGATGCTTGCCGGTGGGATCCTCCTCGCACTTTCCGATACCGTTGCCCGGACGATAGGAAACGAGATGCCGGTCGGTATCGTGACGGCATTTCTCGGTGCACCGTTCTTCATCTGGCTTTTGAAGCGGAGGTATGCCGCATGATCGAACTTGCCGGCCTTGACGTGCACTACGGGGCCGCAAAAGTGCTCGATGCGATCACGCTTGAGGCAAAAAAAGGCGTCTTTGTCGGGGTCATCGGCCCGAACGGCTCGGGAAAGACCACGCTTCTAAAAGCGATCAGCCGGGTGGTCGCACCATCAGGAGGGATTATCCGGCTCGACGGCCAGCCGCTTGCAGATATTTCCAGCCGCGATCTTGCACGGTCGGTCGCGGTCGTCCCGCAGGAGACAAACGCCGGTTTTGACTTTACCGTCCGGGACGTAGTGCTGATGGGGAGATACCCCCACCTTGGCCGGTTTGCAAAGGAAACTGACGCAGATCTTGCGGCCTGCGATCGGGCGATGGAACTGACGGGCATCACCCGTTTATCCGGCCGCTCGGTCAACGCGATAAGTGGCGGCGAACTCCAGCGGGTGATCATCGCCCGGGCGCTCGCGCAGGAGCCCCGCCACCTGCTCCTTGACGAAGCTACCTCGCATCTCGATATCAGCCACCAGGTCGAGATCCTGACCACCATAAAAGAATTGTCCGAAGAGATCGCTGTCGTCGGAGTCTTCCACGATCTCAACCTCGCCGCGCACTTCTGTGACGAGATCATCGTATTAAAAAACGGGAAGATCGAAGCGGCCGGCACCCCGGCCGAAGTGATCACGCCCGCGACCCTGCAAACCGTGTTCGACCTCGAAGCAACCGTCAGCATCCATCCCGCAACGGGAAAACCGCTCGTAATCCTGCTCCCACTCTCACGGGAGGTGGTCAAAAACGATTGCCGCGTCCACGTTATCTCCGGCGGGGGAACCGGCGCTGAGATCATCCGGGCCCTGCACCGGTCCGGCTGCCGGGTGACGACGGGGATCCTCGCCATGAACGACACGGACTACGCCGCAGCAGCGGAACTCGGGATCGCCTGCATCACGGAACCACCGTTCTCGCCCATCACGGAGAGTTCGCGGGCTGCACTTGCCGCACAGATCGCGGCAGCCGACGTGGTTGTCCTGACGGCGGCACCGGTCGGAAAAGGAAATCTCGACAATCTCCGCATCCTTGCGGAGGCGGACAAAAAACAGGTTCTCTTTGTCTCGGATAATTCCCGGGCAACGCTCCCGGATTACACCGGCGGGAAGGCCACGGCGTTCCTCGACCTTATGACGGCCTCCCACCGGCTCACGGTTGTCGCGGGAAACGAACTGATCGCCCGGTGCACCCGGAAGAGGGATATCCACCCATGACTTCACGCTATGGCTGCTCGACTTTCTGCTGCATGGACCTGCCCCTTGACGAAGCGCTCGCACTCGTCCGGGAAAAGACCGACCGGATCGAGATCATGTCCGAAGGCCGCCACGATCTTTTCCAGTCCTCTGATGCCTGCCATTCCGTTGACGCCCACTATTCCGTCCATGCCCCGATAACCGACATCAACCTCGCGAGCACCAACGCCCGCATCAGGGAGGCAAGCCTTGCCGTTATCGATGAACTCTGCGGGATCTGCGATGGCATCCACGCGGAAACCCTTGTGGTACACCCGGGATATTTTCCCTGGCCTCATATGCAGGCCGGGGCACAGGAAATCCTCGTGGAATCTCTTGCCGCACTTACCCCCATCCAGAGGGAACACGATGTCAGGATCGCCATCGAGAACATGGGGGCGTGGGAGTGCCTGCTCTTTCGGACCCCGGAATTACTTACAGCACTTGACTGCCATGACATCGGCTTTGTGCTCGATGTCGGCCATGCACGGCTCAACAACAACCTTGGGGAATTTTTACAGAAAAGCCGGCCCTGCCACGTCCACCTCCACGACAACAGCGGTACGAACGACGACCATGCCGCGTGCGGGACCGGCACGATCGATTTTGCCGCACTCCTCTCCCTCCTTCCGGCATCCGCATCCCGGATCGTCGAGTGCTCGGATCCTGCGGCATACGATAAGAGCGTGGCGTACCTCTCTGCTCACGATACACCAGGCCCGGGTCGTAGACAGGAAGAATAAAATTGTCCCGCAGAAATTCCGTAAGAAAATTATAAAAACGCTCTTGGGGGCTTTCACCCCCGCACGCTTGTAGCATCCCCCGGTTGCGATGATGCCATATTACCTGCACACAAATCCGGAAACATCTTTTCCTGTACAGGTAATACCGCGTGTATCGTATACGCCCCCGCTCCCATCTGGGATCAGGGCTGGCTCGAAGAGGGGGCTGCATCTTATAAAAAATGGTATTCTACAGGACACAAAATAAAAATAATGGCTAAGAACCACCGGGTCAGGGCCGGAAAGTCTCTCCCGCAAGGCGTTCTCCTTTCCCGGTCAGGTGGTACTGGACGGGAAGCGTGCTTTTGTCCTTATCGCTGCACGAAGGACACGAGTGGCAGC
>JBAZHU010000239.1:0-2812 GCA_041652215.1 Methanoregula sp.
GAAAAGATATTCACGATCTAATCAGGTTTGATCTGACAAATCAGGATATGACCACACTCAGGGATCTTCTCCGTGCCCGGGGCTCATGGAAGGGCCGGCTTGTTCATACCACCAAATCCGGAAAACGTATCCGGGTTGAATGGTCAGTCTCGGTTTTCAAAGATCATGCAGGAACAATGACCGGAATTGTGGGACTGTGCCGGGAAACCCCCGAATCCAGAGAGCCAGACGAAAAAAACTGCCGTTAGAAAAGAACCACGTATCCGGAAACGTAAGCGATACCGCAACCGGGCATCCCCTTTTCGGAAGATCGGGCAACGGATACGGTGAGATTTCAACAGGGCTGCAAGGGCACGGCAGCGAAAAAACCGGCTCTTGAGAAAACCTCTTTTTACGAGATTTGGCCCCCTCTTTTAAGCCACCCCTGTCCCCCATGATCGCGGAGGCGTATGCGATGCATTCGATATTACCTGCATACGTAAACCGGGGGATACCTAAGCGGCGCGGACGACCGCCCCAGAGAGCGTACGTACGACACGCATTTTGGGATTTTCTCCACAAAAGCAAAAAACCGGTTAAATATACCGGTTCTTCCGCAGCCAGTCGGTCTGCGGCTTGAGATACCGGTAAATAATATCGCATTTATCATCCTGGATACTCCAGGGAACGATTATGACGGTATCGCCTTCGCGGATCCACTGTCGCTTCTTTATCTTTCCCTTGATCCGGCCCATGCGGGAGACCCCGTCGATACACTGGACGCGGATGTGATTTGCACCCATCATCGTTTCGGCACGGGCAAACTGCTCATTGTTCCATTTCTTGGGGAGCCGCACACGGGCGACGGGCGTGCCATCGGGATTTACCGCGTTCGGGTCTGGTTCATTGTTTTTTTTCTGATAACCTGCCATTCAACCAACTACGTACGCACTATCAGTGACGGCTGACATGTTGAAAGTATGTATGTGGCAGGGCACAACGGAAGAATCACCGGTGTTTGCCGGTGCGAATGTAACCCCGCAAGAGTGCCGGGAAAGGGCGAACGGGTTTCCCGGCGGTCATCCGTACCTGTGCCATGCATGACAGATACCTCTATGAGTCCACAGACCAATTCTCACCCATCACAGCAGAGCGATAAATGCGAACGGATCAGCTGACGTAAAAGCTGGTGGCGCCCCGCGATCGATCATGACGGGGCGGCATCATTCCGGATATCGCACTTTTCTGTCATGATCGAAATGATCCACGGTGCGGCCGTTGTAATAACCGGCTAAAGCGGGGCCCGTTGTTTTTTCCCCGGACGAAAAGGGACAAAACGGGAAATACCCATAAAAAACGAGGCAGGAAATGTCACAACAACTTGGCGGGCAGCCAATTATAATCTTAAGACAGGGAACGACACGGAACAGGGGCGAAGAAGCCCAGAACAGCAACATCACCGCCGCAAAGGCGGTGGGAACTGCGGTCCGTTCAACACTCGGCCCAAAAGGGATGGACAAGATGCTCATCGACGGCATGGGTGACGTGGTGATCACCAACGACGGCGCTACGATTTTAAAACAGATGGACATCGAGCACCCGGCCGCAAAGATGATGGTCGAGATCGCAAAGACGCAGGACGACGAGGTCGGCGACGGCACGACATCTGCCGTGGTCCTTGCCGGGGAACTCTTAAAAAATGCGGAAGATCTTCTCGAACAACACGTCCACCCGACCGTGATTGCAGAGGGGTACCGGCAGGCGGCGACAAAGTCACTTGAGATCCTCTCCTCCATCGCCATCACCGTAAAACCCGGCGACCGTGCCCTGCTTGAAAAAGTCGCGGAGACCGCGATCAGCGGCAAAGGAGCAGAGGCATACAAAAGCCTGCTCTGCACTATTGTCGTAAAAGCGGTCACAAGCGTGACCGATCCCGACGGCACGGCGGATATAAAACACGTGAACGTGCAGAAGAAAACCGGCGGTGCCGTTGAGGATACCATGCTCATCGAGGGCATGGTCATCGACAAGGAACGGGCAAACCCGGGGATGCCAAAAAGTGTCAAAGATGCAAAAATACTGCTCCTCAACGCTGCCCTCGAATACAAAAAGACCGAGGTTTCAGCAAAGATCAATCTCTCCCGGCCCGATCAGATCCAGGCGTTTCTTGACGAGGACGAGCAGATGGTCCATGCCCTTGCAGAGAAGGTTATCGCAAGCGGGGCGACCGTGCTCTTCTGCGGGAAAGGCATTGACGATGTCGCCCAGCATTATCTTGCAAAAGCCGGGATTTTTGCCGTGCGCCGGGTAAAAAAGAGCGATCTGGAGAATCTTTCCCGTGCTACCGGGGCCGCGATGGTAAACAGTCTCGATGCGGTTACCTCTGCCGATCTCGGGGCTGCCGGCCTTGTTGAGGAGAAGAAGTTCTCGGGTGACGAGATGATTACAATCTCGAAATGCAAAAACCCAAAAGCGGTCTCCATCATTATCCGGGGCGGGTCCGATCATATTATCGACGAGATCGAACGTGCCCTTCACGATGCGCTCATGGTGGTCAGCGTTGTTGTTAAGGACAAAAAAGTCGTTGCCGGGGGCGGGGCGCCCGAGACAGAACTCTCGCTCCAGCTGCACCGGTACGCTGCAACCATCGGGGGCAGGAACCAGCTCGCGATTGAGGCTTTCGCAAAGGCACTCGAAGTCATCCCGCGTGCACTCGCAGAGAACGCCGGCCTTGATGCCATCGATATGATGGTCGCGATCCGGGCAGCACACGAAGCGGGAAAGAAGACCTTTGGTCTCGATGTCTATGCGGCAAAACCGGTCGATATGCAAA
>JBAZHU010000240.1:0-2809 GCA_041652215.1 Methanoregula sp.
ACAATCATGCTTTCGCTGGTGCCCGGTTAAAAAAATAGGGAACCTCTTCAGGTGAACCCGGCCTTTTTTGCAAGGAGCGGCACACACGCCATGAGCCAGAATGTGACCACTGCCATGGAGAGGAACGTGGCAAGGTGCGGGATAGCAGCCGTGAGGCCGATGATATCCCAGACAACGGGAATTTCCTCATTGACCACGAGGACCGAGAGGGTGCCAAGTACCAGTATCATAACTCTTCGTTTCAGATCCCGTGGCGGGTTCCACCCGCCATACGATCGGGTGTATTCGTAGCCGCAGAGACTTCCGAGGATGATGCCCGATGCACCGTACGCGTACTGGATCACGGCCGGGTCGATGGGTCTGCCGGTCTGCTGGAGGGCAAGGGCGGCCCATGCCTCCGGCAGCTGCCAGCCGGCAAGGGAGAGGTAGGGAGGAATGACAAGCAGGAGGGGAACCGCCGCAACAGCGACAAACAGGGCAATGCGGGCCGGGCGTGAGAGACGGGCAGCAAACGCCTCTGCCCGGGGCATTGCGAGCAGGAAGACGGCGAGCAGGAGGAAACCGAGGATCCAGCCCCCGAGAACATCCAAGACAAAATGGATGCCCAGTAAAAACCGGGATATCCCTGCGGTAAGAAGCAGGATTATGCAGACCAGCACGACCCACCACTTCCGGATCACGACTGCGATGTAACCGTACATGGCTGCACCGTACATGGCTGCACCGGAGGGGAAACCGAATGATGAACCGGAAGAGTATGCCGTGACGGCAGCTGAAACCCAGTACGGCCGGGGCAGATGGCAGGCCAGTTTGACGGCCTCGTTGAGACCGCTGTTCAGCCCGAAAAGCGTGGCAAGCCGGACCCCGTACCGGGGATGCAGCCCGAGCGTGATCACGGAGATGATGATGAAATACCACGGCATCGAGTCCAGGAAATCAAACCGGCCGAAAAATACCGTGACGGGTGGGGCAAGGTTCTGGATTGCGGCCACGATCCCCGGGTCCATCAGGATTGCAGGGTCCATGGGAAAAACTCGTGAAGGGAGGTATAAATATATTTCTTCGTTTTCCGTGAGGCCACCAAATTTGAAAAAGGCGAAAATCAAAATTTTTCAACCGAACTCCGGGACTGGCATTCTCCGACAGAGAGTGGGTATGAGCAGGTGCCCGGCCCCAAAGATGCAATAATTCAGTGCCAATGTATAGTTTTAACGTCGGATGAAGGGGGCAATAAACAGCATCGTTTGGATGGCCGATCTTTCCCCGGATGGGCTGGCGGACGTGAGAATGAAAAGAAGGCCTGTTTTGGTGGTTGAAATTCACCATTCTTTTTCCCGTGTTGTCGACGGTGATTTGCCCTACGGATAAACCCGGTAGTTATGTCCGGGCCCGACCGCCATCGGTCACGGCGCGAGGGCGGGATCGGAAATAATGCGGCGGACAAGATCCGGGTCTGCAAGAGCGATCTTCTGCCGCATCTGCTGGACCGGAGAGTGGGGCAGCTCATCGTCACGGCCGGTTAATGACCGGGCCTTCGTGCGTGATGCCGGGACAGGTGTTCCGGGGGCTCCTGCGATCCGCGCTTTCGTGCTCATGACAATGCGGAGAGATGTGCTCCGGAAAATATTAACCTGCGTATCCTGGAAAAGACGCGGAGATCTAAAAATTCCCGGTGGAGGGGGGTGATCCCCTGCTGGCCCGGCACAAGGGGGGGAGGGTGATCCCCCACTTTGAAAAAAAGAGTGAGGGGGATGGGGGATCACCCTCCTCCCTTTTTGGGGAGATTTTGGGGGGTCGTGCTAATAGGAGATAAGACAAAATGGGACATACCCAATGTTTCGTTTTATCAGTTTCCCACCACTTGACTTAATTGAATATCCTATAATGTTAGAAAGATAACATTGTAGACAAGAAATTCATACCGACAGGATGTTCTCCCGAATATGGTAAAACAAACAAAACTCGTCGCATCAGCACGACCGTTCCTCAAATGGGCCGGAGGTAAAACCCAGTTACTGAATGAGTTCAGCAAGCGATTGCCGGGAGAATTTAAGAAAGGAGAAATTACAAAATATGTCGAGCCGTTCATTGGTGGCGGGGCCGTTTTCTTTTATCTTAACCAGAGATTCTCTTTTGAAGAGTGCTACATTTGCGATGTCAACGAAGAATTGATTCTTTCCTATCGTGTGATTAAGCAATCCGTAAAAAAATTGATTTCTGATTTAGGAGACCTCGAATCAGATTATCTTTCCAGGAGCGACAAGAAAAGAGAATCGTTCTATTACGAAGTCCGGGATGCATTTAACCAGAAATTATCGGAAAGTAAAATCGAAACAGACCAATCAGCCAGGATTGAACGTGTTGCCCAGATTATTTTTTTAAACCATACCTGTTACAACGGTCTGTTCCGGGTAAACCGAAAAGGAGAATTCAACGTTCCATTTGGAAGATCCAAAAATCCCGATATCCTGAACGAAGATAATCTGGAGGATGTTGCAACCTTATTAAAAACCACAAAGATTATTCTGGGTGATTTCACCCAATGCCGAAAATTTGTGGATGACCATACATTCGTATATTTTGATCCACCCTATCGTCCCCTTAACGAAACCTCATCGTTCACGTCCTATTCAAAGACAGGATTTTACGATAAAGATCAGGTCCGCCTTGTGGAGTTTTTCAAGGAACTTGACGAAACGGGCGCAAAAATTATGTTGAGCAATTCTGATCCGAAAAACGAGAGTCCAGAGGATTCTTTCTTTGATGATCTCTTCGCGGATTACTACATCGACCGAGTCCCTGCAAAGCG
>JBAZHU010000241.1:0-2807 GCA_041652215.1 Methanoregula sp.
AACCGGGCAGACTCCCGAATGCCGTCAGAGATTCCCGGAGGATAACAGACGGGGATCTTGCAGTATTCCCGGTGATCCTTAAGGGGGGACCGTGAGCAGACCAAAACCCTATTAAAATCGCAGTCAGGCGGTCACCCATAAGGATGTATACCCGTGCATATATTAAAAAACAGAAAGATAATAATCGGCAGAACGGGTAAGCCTGTAGCACATGCGCAATTTGTAGTATGAACCGGATCACCAGGTACTGCAACAGAGGAAAATGGTCCTGCCATCACTCGTGGAAAAAGACAGAAGTTTGCCGTCAGCTGGGGAGTGTTACCGGGAAGGTCTTGCACTGGGCAGGGAAGGCAGGCATGATGAGGCGCTTACCTCGTTTACCCGTGCACTGGCGGTAAATCCGGCGCTTGCTTCCGCATGGGCAGGACGGGGGTTTGCCCTGGGAAAACTGGGAAGATTCCAGGAAGAGATAGAAAGTTGCGAGCATGCCCTTGGTATCGACCCGGCCTGCATCGATGCCTGGAATTACAAGGGTTTTGCCTTGGGAAAACTTGACCGGTTCGAGGAAAAAATTGCGTGTTGCGATCATGCACTGGAACTTGATCCCCAAAATGCAGCAGCATGGAACAACAAGGGTGTCGCCCTTGGGATGCTGGGACGATACGAGGAAGAGATCCGGTGCTGCGACCGTGCGCTGGAATTACGGGGCCGGTACCTCTCGGCTTGGGTAAACAAAGGCTATGCGCTCGGGCGACTGAAGAGATACGACGATGAGATCTCCTGTTACGACAGGGCCCTGAAGATCTACCCTTTTTACTTTTCAGCGCTCCTCAACCGGGGCATTGCCCTTGTTAACCAGAAAAACTACCGTGAAGCACTCGGGACATTTGACCGTGCACTCGCCATTACTCCTGATCACCCACGGGCACTCTACCGGAAAGGCCTTTCTCTCTCCATGCTCGGCCAGCATGAGGAAGCGGTCCGGTACCTGCAGCGGGCGCTAGCAGTAGATGCCACGATTGCCGATGCTTGGGTCGTGTTGAGCAATTCCTGTTTTGCGCTGGGGAGACTTGAGGAGTCGGCCCGGGCATTTGACCAGGCGTATTACATCGATGTTCATGATGTCAGGACCGGCGTTGTCAAGGCCCTCTCTCTTTTAAAGGCAAAGAAGTTTGACGAGGCTCTTCGCAGTTTCTCGGACGTACTGGGTATTTTGCGTCGATAGTGTTCGGCAATATTTAAAAAAACCTGTAGTATTTATGGCACCGGCGCGAATACGGATGCATGGATGTTGAGGAGTATGTCCGCACGCATCTCGCGGCCGGTGAAGACGAGAAAACCGTGATTAAAAGTCTCACCGGACGCATAACGGAAATAAAACACACCAAACCCGATTACACAGCCGCATTTGTCCGGGCTGTTGTTGAAGAGGTCAAAAATACGCAGGGTTTGGCCGGCGACTTTTTTGAGTTTGAACCGGCCCGGGTGAAGATGGGGGAGTTCGGTGTCGGTTCCCGGGGAAAAGGGGATTTTTTTGCCCACCGGGAAATTGCCCGGATCATCGGTAAAACCAATGCTTCAGTCGGTGTTGATGAGATGGACGATGCCGGGGCGGTGAAAGCCGGCGGGGATTATATTGTCTGTACCGTTGACGGGATGCACTCGCGGCTCTCGGATTTCCCGTACCTTGCCGGATTTCACGTGACCCGTGCGACGCTGCGGGATCTCTATGTCATGGGAGCAAAGCCGGTCATGCTCTTCTCCGATATCCACGTAGCCGATGACGGGGACGTAGCGAAAATTTTCGACTACACTGCTGGGATTACGACCGTGGGCGAGGCGATGGATGTGCCTCTCGTGACCGGTTCGACGCTCCGGATCGGAGGGGATATGGTACTTGGCAGTCGGTTAACCGGCTGTGTGGGATGCGTGGGTGTGGCCCGTCACCTGACCGCCCGAAAATCAACGCAGCCCGGGGATGTGCTGCTGATGACCGAGGGTGCCGGTGGGGGAACGATTGCGACAGCAGCCATATACTCCGGGTTCCCTGAAGTCGTGGATGAGACGATCAACCTCAACTTTCTGGTGACCTGCGAGGCGCTGATCAAAAACCCGGTCTTCGATCAGATCCATGCGATGACCGATGTTACGAACGGGGGACTGCGGGGCGACATTTTTGAGATGACAGAGACCGCCCGGTGCCGGATGGTCGTGCAGGAGGATGCTACCCGTGCCCTTGTCAATCCCCGGGTACGGGAGATGCTTGAAGCCCTCAATATTGATTTCCTCGGTGTGTCCCTTGATGCACTGCTCATCGTTGCCCCGGCATCTGCGGCAGGTGCTATAAAGCAGGTAATCCTGTCGACCGGTGTGAACTGCCAGGAAATCGGGTACGTGGAAAAGGGGGAACCGGCATCGGTGCTGGTGACTGACGGGAAAGAACATGATTTCCAGCCCCGGTTCCGTGAATCCGCATATACCCCGGTAAAGAAAGTGGTCGATACCGATGTGCCGGATTTTGAGGAGATGAAAAAAGGCGTCCTTCGGGCATCGGATGCGGCCATCGCAAAGAAGAAGCGGGTGCTTGAACGGCTGAAGAAAAAAGGAGGGGCTGTGTGAAATGTGTCGGGTACCTGAAATACCCATCATGATGACAGGAAATTTGTGAAATACTCATGAACCCGGTCATCTTTTTCCGGAATCCTCAGCTCGGGACCCACTCTTTTTTTGTAATCCTCAGCAACCGATCCGCTGTTTTTCCGGAATCCTCAGCCCGGGACCTGGCCTTTTTTTATAATCCTCAGCAA
>JBAZHU010000242.1:0-2795 GCA_041652215.1 Methanoregula sp.
ACGGGGTTTGACACACGATGGAAGAAGATTTTACCAAGATTCAGCGGCGGGCAGAGGCATTATTCCAGCACAGCCCTTACCCGACCATTCTCTGGAACACCAGCCTGAAAGTTGAGGATGCAAATGCGGCATTGCTCGCTCTGACCGGCTATGACCGTGATCATGTCCTTTCCATGACGGTCCGGGATTTCAAGGTGGTATCCTCATCCGGTGAAAGTTTCGAAGCGGCAAAAAAGTCCCGGCAGAATGTCACCGGGGAAACGACGTTCAAATTTCCATCAGGGATAAAAATTGTCGTCCGGTATATTGTCCCCCTGCTTGACCAGAAGGGGGAAGTTGAGAACTTCCTCACCATCTACCAGGATATAACCGAGGAACGGCATAAATTTGAAATGATCCAGAAAAATGAGGTCCGGACCAAAAAGGTCTATGAGTATCTCGAAGTCCAGATTGAACGGGCATCACAGGTTTACAAAAAAGCAGCAGAAGGCGACCTTACCCATCGGTTTGATTTTGATAAACCGGATGAAGATACCCAAGGGGTCCATGATCAACTCCAGAAAATGAAAGACTCTATTCTCGGCATCATAAAAAACCTCCAGAAAAGTATCGGCGATGTCAACAACCGGATGGAGAACATGACCGCCACCGCGCAGAATGCGAGCCAGAGCATAGGGGATGCCTCAAAAGGCGTGCAGCAGATCGCGGTCAATTCGGCAAAAGTCAGCGACAACTCGCAGAAAGTCGCCCAGGGATTCGACCAGATCTCAAAAGCGATGCAGGACATGAGTGCGGCCGTTGAGGAAATTACCTCAAGCATGGAATCGGTTTCCACGCTCTCAAAGGAAACGGACGAACTCTCCCTGAAAGGCGCCGAGCTCGCGGGCAATGCGCAGAAAAGCATGGGCGAAATTGCCGGCACCTCTGCACATGTCCATGAAATTGTGCTGGACGTCGAAAAGCAGATGGGCGAGATCACAAAAATCGTGGGCATCATCCGCGACCTTGCAAACCAGACCAATCTCCTTGCCTTAAACGCGGCAATCGAAGCGGCCCGGGCCGGTGAAGCCGGCCGGGGATTTGCGGTTGTCGCAACAGAAGTAAAATCCCTTGCACAGGAGTCCCGGAATTCGGCCGAGCGCATCGAAGAGATGATTGCGACCTTAAAAAAGAGCACCCAGAATGCGTCTACGGCCATGGGAGAAAGCAGAACCGTGGTAGATAAAGGAGAAAAAATGGTCACCGAGACGGTCGCAGCATTCAAAAAGATCGCTGAAGCCGTTGACAAGGTGGCAAAGAGTGCCTCTGAGGTCGCCGCTGCAACCGAGGAACAGGCAGCGACAACCGAAGAAGTCACGGCAAGTATCAACGAAATCGGGAGAGTTGTTGAGCAGACGGCAAAAGAAGCCACGGACTCTGCTGCCGCAACAGAAGAATCTTCGGCAGCGCTTGATGAGATCACCCGCATGATCCAGACGGTGGAGACCATCGCAAAAGAGGCAACTGAAGCGAACAAACATTTCAAGATTGCCTAAGGTCGGCCGGAGCATACCATGGCAACACAATCTGAAGAAAAAACACTAGACAATACCCTTGCGATGGCACCGCCAAAGGATACGAAACGGCAGGGCAGTATCCAGGTAGTGATATTTGCGCTTGGCGAGGAGCAGTTTGCCATCGATCTGTTCGATGTCAAGGAAGTGGTGGAATATACGACCATCACAAAACTGCCCAATG
The DNA here is from genome assembly GCA_041652215.1 of Methanoregula sp. GTDB lineage: Archaea > Halobacteriota > Methanomicrobia > Methanomicrobiales > Methanospirillaceae > Methanoregula. Next base: position 1,738 of record JBAZHU010000242.1, read on the forward strand.
TGCCTGCATACATCCGGGGTATCATCGATCTCCGGGGCGAAATCACCACCATCGTCGATCTCAAACACCGGCTCAACATTACTGCGGGCAATGCCGTTGCGATGGAAACGTCCCGGATCATCGTGCTCGACGATAAAATCACGCGTTCAAAAATCGGGATTCTGGTCGATGATGTGACCTCGGTCTCCACGTTTGAAGGCGGGCAGGTGGATTATACCTCCGCATCGGTAAGCCAGGAAGATACGGCAATCATTGGTATCATCAAGAAAAAAGTGAAGGTCAAAGACAAGGAGGCAAACGAGTTAATTATCTGGATCGATGTCAGGAAACTGCTCAACGATATTGATACTGCACTGTAAGGAGATTCATTTCCCCTCCTTGTTTTACGCAAAATAACGATCCCTGCGTCGGAATACCTGCATTCTGTTACGTGAGACCGCATGACAAAAATTTCTGTATTATACGTAGATGACGAACCGGCGCTGCTGGACCTGGCACCGCTTTACCTCGAACGTTCAGGGTCGTTATCGATCGCGACTACCGATTCTGCAAAAAAAGCGCTCGATATGTTAAAAGAGCAGTCTTTTGATGCGATTATCTCTGATTACCAGATGCCGGGGATGGATGGCATCGGGTTCTTAAAAAAAATACGGGAACAATTCGATGGCATCCCGTTTATCCTGTTTACGGGAAAAGGGCGTGAAGAGATCGTGATCGAAGCCCTGAACTCCGGTGCGGACTCGTATCTCCAGAAAGGAGGCGATCCCAAGGCGCAGTTTGCCGAGCTGGAGCAGAAGATCAAGGTTAACGTGGGGCATCGCCGGGCCCAGCTGGCACTTGCGGAATCGGAAAAAAAATACCGCGAACTCGTGGAGAATGCGCAGGAAGGCATCTACATTATCCAGGATGAAAAATTCGTATTTTATAACCCGAAATTCTCCGAGTACCTGATGAACTCCGGGTACCTGTCTGAAGAATTTATCTCCCTGTCGTTTCTCTCGTTTGTCCATCCTGACGATCAGACGGTCCTTCGGGACCGGTACCTCCGAAGGATAAGC
>JBAZHU010000243.1:0-2784 GCA_041652215.1 Methanoregula sp.
CCCCCGGCGTCGAGCATCCGGTCTTCGTCGCGCGAACTCTCGAACCGCTCGTCAAGGGGAATGCTCGCACTCCTTCCTTTCGTGAGCGTCCGGTCCTCCTCACGGGAACTCCGGAACCGTTCATCGATGGAGATACCGGCACTCCGGCCCGGGGACAATCCCTCGCGGCCATCTGTTGCACTCTGCCAGCGCTCTTCGAACGGGATTGCCGTGCTCCGCTCGCGTGAGCCCGGGGGTCCCCGGGGAGTGTCCCTTGCGGTGTCCGCGTCCGGGATAAAATCGATATCGGGATTGTCGCGCCCGGCCGACCCGCTCCGGCCCGTGTCACGTGCGGATCTGTCCGGGATTAACGGAGCGCGTGATGCCGTCATGCCCCCGGTAACGCTGGTATCGGATACCCGGCGGGGGCCGGTGTACGCGAACCTGCTCTCTCCGGAAGCAGACCCGCCCCGGATCCGTGCCACCTCTTCATCGATTCCCTCGTCAATCTCGCCCTGGCTTTTCTCAGTAAACGTGAGAAACTGGAGAAATGCCTCGGGCTCCCGGAAGACCGACGCGTCGATCCGGTCGCAGACAAGCGTCCGCTCCACCTCGCCGTACCAGCCGCCCCGGCGAATGGTGACCGCACCTCCCCCGGGTTCAAATACGTAGACCCGTTCGATACTCCCGTCGCGCCCGAACGCCGTTTCGGCGACCCCGCGTCCCTCAAACGAGTAGGTCTTCCCGACTGCCCCATAGTCTCCCCCTTCCCGCATCACGATCTGCCGGCCGCCGGCCTCGTACCGGTAGGTCCGGGGTGGCTGCCCGAACGAGAATGTCTCTTCGAGCATTCCGTAGTTGTCGAACACCAACCGCCGGAGGATCTTTGCCGGCTGGGCGGGATCGTTTTCCGTTATCATATTCTCACCCGGGGAGAATTTGTAGAGCCTGCGGAGTTTTTCGTGGCTGTCGTACACCCGGACTCCGCCCACACCGTAGTGGTAGACCCTGAAAAGCCTTTCACGCTTTGGACCGTCAAACTCGGAAATGACCGATTCTGTCATGTACACACCGTCCGGCCTGATTTTGTACCGTTATTTCTTCTGCGCATTAAAAGGGTTTGTCCATAAAAGGGGCCACCGAAACGAAGGGTGCCGGTTCGTAACCTTCATTCCCTCCCGCCACATATAAGTAAGATACTATGGCAGATGCACTCCCGGGAACTTCCCCGTTACCAGAACCGGTACCGACACCTGTGCCGGAATCGGAACCCCGTTTGGTGGCAGAGCCTGAGCGTCCCCTGATGGATCATGGCAAGACCCTGTACCTTGCCAAGTGGTCTACCCGGCTCTGGGCCTGGCTTATCGATCTCATCCTTGTGATACTCTTCTTGAACATCGTCCGTGGTATTTTCGAACCATTCTGGCAGATCCATTCTTTCTGGGATTACGGGCACCTGGGTCTTTTTGATTATGGTATTGATATCCTCATCTTCTTCCTGTACTGGACCATCTGCGAGAGTTACAAGGGCCAGTCGATCGGGAAGATGGTGATGAATATCCGTGTCGTGAACCGCGACGGGTCAAAAATCCACTGGGGTACTGCCGCCATCGAGAGCATCGGCAAAGCGTTTATTCCCATTCTTGTCCTTGACTGCCTGATCGGGTGGCTTGCGATGCCGCAGACAAAACTCCGGGTCTTTAACCGTATCTCCAATACGATTGTCATAAAAACCGACTACCGGGAGCCGGAAGGCGTCCTGTACGTCAGGGACAAGGAATAACCCGGGCATTCCTGCCAGCAGATTTTTTTATTTTTTTATCTCTGTGGAAACATACATGAATTTCCGGTTCACACCGGAACCATGAAAACCGGAACAAACGATAAAATATGAGGGCTCCCCGCATCAGGGCCTCTCCGAGGCACGGCGGGGCAATCCGGTGTTTGATTATTCATTTATTGATCTGCCGCGGGGGCTTCATGCCGGGGGCGGCGGCATCTCAAGAGGGAGCAAGCCTGTTCTCAAAAAAAGCATTTCTACAGAGCAGCTTTTTGTAATAACGACTGGTGTCGTCCGGTTGGTTAAGAAACCTTTTTAATTTTAAACTGCTGCCCGACAGGGTCCCGCCTTCATGAGCGGAATCTGTCGGGACATCCCGGTTCGTGAAGTTTATTGGCTCTGCCGCCGTACAGATGCATTATGCCTGTCGCATCGGAGCCGGTCCGGGATATCGAGTCGATGTACCACAAACAGGATGGCCGGGTACTGATCGAGATCAAGTTAACGTCCGTAATCCAGCTTTTCAACTCCTTTGATCCCGCCCCCTTCTACGAAAAAGAGATCGATACCGCCGCAGAGCAGTACATTGTCGATACGGTCCGGGATTTCCCGGCAAAAACAAAATTCCGGATCCACATTTACCTTCCTCCTGCACTTGTCGCGAGCGACGAGGCAAAAAAGATTATACCGGCCATCCACAACCATTTCCAGTACAAGATGCTGGTCGCAGACCGGAAATTCCGGTCGAAATTCCGGTTTGGCCGGTGGAGCCTGCTGATTGGACTCTCATTTCTGGCCATCGCCCTTATCGCCCGCCAGATCATTGCGACCATGCATAACCAGTTTGTTGCCCAGCTCCTGTCCGATTCATTCCTGATCATCGGGTGGGCTGCGATGTGGGAACCGATCACGGTACTGCTCTACGAGCTCTGGCCGATTATACGGTCAAAAAAGATCTATGAAAAGATCAGCAAAATGGAGATTGAGATCCTCACCCTGCCCGGATAACTGCCGCCGGTTCCTTT
>JBAZHU010000244.1:0-2778 GCA_041652215.1 Methanoregula sp.
AGATTGAGTTTGTGGATACGCTTCCCAAGACCCGGAGCGGAAAGATCGTCCGGCGCATCCTCAAGGCTAAAGAGATGGGAATGGACCCGGGCGATATCTCCACGCTCGATGAGTAAACCCGGCGACAGGGCCATCATCTTTTATATTTTATTTAAGAGCGAGAACACGACACGGCGCTGATGACCGGTCAGCTGGACATACAGGTTTCCTTGCGGGCATTCGCCGAATCCGTCATTGGCGGGTCCGGCGGGTGTCCCTTTCCCCGTATCCGTACTACCGGCAAACCCGATTACTATTTATATCGCGATTGCCTTTCTTTATATGCTTTATATACGGGGCTGACTAAAGAGCAGGATCCCCGGCCATGATAAGAGATCGTTTAGATAAAAGGTGATGAATGCCATGAAGGTCAAACCAGAGGATTCTCTTAAGATAGAAAACATCGTTGCTTCGGCAAAGGTGACCGATTATCTCGACCTCCCGGAACTTGCATCCAAGATTAAGGATGCAGAATATAACAAGAAACGGTTCCCCGGTGTCGTGCTGCGCATGCAGAATCCCAAGATCGCCGCGCTTGTCTTTGGTTCAGGAAAGGTGGTGCTGACCGGTGCAAAAAACATTGAAAGCCTATCAAAAGGGCTTAATATCCTTGGCGACCAGCTCCGCAGTTTTGGTATTGATATTCCCAAAAAACTGACGTATAAAGTCCAGAATATTGTTACCTCTGCCGATCTCGGAACAGCGATCAACCTCAACAAGATTGCCGTCGGGTTTAACCTGGACCGGATCGAGTATGAACCCGAGCAGTTCCCGGGTCTCGTCTACCGTCTCGATGATCCCAAGGTAGTCGTCCTGCTCTTCGGCTCGGGAAAGCTGATTATCACCGGTGGTAAGGTGCCTGAGGATGCAAATAAAGCCGTAGTGAAGATCCTATCAGATCTCCGCAGCCTTGGACTGATGTAATATTTTTTTAGGCCGCCATTTGCCGGGTGCAGTTTTTTAAATAAAGCGTTTAATAAAAAAAATCATTGATTTTCCCCTGATATTTATTGGCGATACATGTTTATCGGGTATATAAAATAACCCGGAATTGCACGCCAATAACGCCCATTATATATCGTTTGCAAGATAAACTATCTGGAAACATTAGAAAGAATATTGTGGATGTGATAGCATGAGAACCGAGAATGTGATGTATTTCACAGAGAAGGAAGAAGAATTTGCCAACCTTCTCATTGAGATCGGAACGAAGAAGAATGTGGCTAAAGTACTGGTATTCTTAGCCAATATTCCTGAAGCGACATCCCGTGCGATCGAACGCGGTACCGATCTGCGTCAGCCGGAAGTCAGCATTGCGATGCGGTACCTGATGGATCAGGGCTGGATTTCAAGCCGCGAGAGCAAGGCCGAGAGCAAAGGCCGCCCGGTCAAGATCTACGAACTTGCAAAACCCATCACGGATATCATGGACAGCATCGAGAAAGAGAAAAAGAAAGAGGCAACAACCCAACTTGCAATGATACAGAAATTACGGGACTACATCAACTGAATGTCAGTACCGCACACTTTTTTTTCATTTCCGATAATTACTGTTGTATTCCCACAGAACCGGGTAAAAAGCCCGCTTTCAACAACACCGGGTATCATCGCCATCGCAGTTTCGAGCGCGGCAGGGTCCGGGATCTCCTCGAACTGGCAGTCAACAATAAAGTTTCCGTTGTCCGTGATGACCGGGCCGTCCTTTTTTACCGCTTCACGGATGAATGGCCGACAGGAAAGGCCGCGCAGCTGTGCCATTGCGGTCTTTGCTGCAAACGGGATCGTCTCGACCGGCACCACACCGGACAACCGGGGCACTCTCTTTGCGTCATCGGCAACCACGATAAACCGGAAGGCTGCGGCAGCCACGCATTTTTCCCGGGTGAGTGCTGCGCCCCGGCCCTTGATCATCATGAGCCCCGGGTCGATCTGGTCGGCGCCGTCAATGGCGAGATCGAGCACCGGGTTATCGTCAAGCGTGGTTAAGGGAACTCCGTATTCCCTTGCCCGCATCGCTGTCTGGTAAGAAGTCGGAACCCCCGAAACCGAGAGCCCGTCCCGGATCCGGCCCGAGAGGCGCTCGATCATATAATAAACCGTGGAGCCGGTCCCAAGGCCGATTACCATGCCATCCTCCACCATATCTGCAGCCTGATATCCTGCCGCACGTTTCGCCATGACGACTGCTTCAGTTGTGCCAGCCATATTAATGATAGCGTTCGGTGCCGGGATAATTAAAACTGGTGAAGGTGAGCCCTGAACAAAACACAAATGATCGAAATTTCACCGGGATAAACGGCAATTCCCTTAAAAAAAATGAGGTCTCCCTGCCATGAAGGCCCCTTACAGGGATGTCCCTTTGGGGTGGTGGGCAGCTTCGTACAGAGAAGGGTGGAGAAGAGCAGATAAGAATTATGGTGAGAAGAAAAAGCAGTTCAACCGCAAAGCCCGTCTTTAAAAAACGGTATGCAATAGTTTGTGGGACAGGTCATGCGACCTCAATCAAGAAAGATCTTTTTTGTCCCGGCCTCTGACGCATACGCAGTGCAGTCAAGCGTGATTGGTGTGATAGAGACATTACCCTTCCTGACCGCATGCACATCCGTACCTTCCTCTGCATCTCCGAGCAGCGGGCCGTTGATCCAGAAATAGGGCCGGCCTCTCGGGTCAAGCCTTTTCTCGACACCGGTCTGGAAGAGCTTGCGGGCGAGCCGGGTCACCTCGTACCCCCCGCTGACC
>JBAZHU010000245.1:0-2777 GCA_041652215.1 Methanoregula sp.
CGGAAATTTCTCCGGATGGGGGGTTGCCGGATACTTTCCTGGACGTGGTTTTACGTCGGGAGATGATGGTGAAAAGGGGGTTGGGGCTGGTGATGAGGGGGAGGGGGGGTATGCGGGAGACCCCCCCAAGCTGATTATGTTTTGGGAATGGGTGACACAGGGTACGGGGGATTAATTGCTGATACCATTCCAGAAGTTATAGTAAAAAACCTGATATTTACTTGAAAATGAGAACTTGTATTACCTCATTGTTTAATACCTGAAAATGACAAGTTAGATCCATATATGAATGAAGTACTCGTTCATGGCAGGCATGAAACTGAATGGGTCACCATATCAAAGGATGAATATGATTCAATGAATCGTACTATTGAAGTCCTTGCCGACAGAAATCTTGTTGCCCAAATCAAAAAAAGTAAAGCGAAACATGTAAAATCCCGCGATTTTGAAGAACTTGCTCAAGAACTTGGGATTTAGCATTCATCCTTATGCAGTATTGCTTCGATATAGACGATCTGATTGACCCGATCGATCGTATAATAGATCCTGAACTTTTTCTCAAAATAGAGTTCCCAATATCCATGGAGTGGTTTACGTAAGGGTTTTCCATGAATTTCCGGGTCATCTGTTAATTTTCTGATCTTATTCGCAAAATGGCATTGAATATTCTTATCGTATTTCTTTAGCCACTCTTCTGCCGGTTCTTTGATTTTTATTGTGAACTTATCCATTAAGACCTCAATAAATTATGATTCAGGTATCCGGGGCGAACACATCCAAGAGTCGTTTAAGTTTGTCGATATCTTCTTTTTTACAATCCGTGGGAATGATAACGGTTACTTTTTTTCCAGATGAAATACTAAGTTCGACTTTATTATACCCATTTATATCCGTGGGGAGATATTCCGAGGGATCATTTTTTGGGAGTTGATCTGTCGAATCAGTATCTTTATTTTTTTGTTGTGGTGGTTTATTATCTTCGGTGACTGTGACACACAATTTGTTGTTTTTTAATACACTTGCATATTTAGCACTTTCAATAAAGGATCTGACCGCTTGGTCAACCACATTTTCTGCTATCCCATAATGTAAGAAGGTATTTCGTAATATTTCTCCCCCAGGAAGGTCCAATCCATCAAACTGACTGATAATAATAGTATAGAGGTTTGGTCGTTTGAAACAGTCTTTAAGTGCAGCGTTTCTCTGGCTTTCACCTTCTGTCGGAAATAAAATGACCATCACTCTGTCTGTGACTTTCAAACCATTTTCTGTTTTTTCTATCAGTCCAAACTGTTCTGCACTACTTACTGAGTAAGAATATCTTTTATTTGAGACATCCTTAACGTTCATCTCTTTAAGGATAGAGGGGATCGGTGCTTCTTTACGTCCCCCAATGTTTTTGATCTTTTCTACAAAATTAAGACACTCGTTGAGATCATAATATGGATATTTTATGCTTCTCTCAACGATTCGTTTATTTTTTTGTGGAACCACTTCCTCAGTCATTACGCGACCCCAAAACTTTGTTAGTATATTGTAAGTTGTTTTTACTATATATGTTTTAGTATTGCTAAAAACAACTTTGATTGTTTGAGAAGCCACTATAATTGAAACTTTTACCTAGGTTTTAATCTGACTCGAATGTACAAATCGATGTGAGTAGATACGCCCCATCCACATCGGCGGTTCATTCCCATAACCTTCGGGTACACGAATCCACCCCCAATCCATCCCCCGACCTCCCTATCCCGGCCCGGATAACTCCCAAAAATCTCGCACCAACCAAGAAGTATATATCATTAAATATCTTTCAAAATATAATCACAATGTCTCATGATTTCTGCACCCGGCTCATGGCGAAGATCAGGCATCTCGGGTATGCCCCGCATGACGCGGGCGTCCTTCTCTGGTTCCTGGTCAGGTGCATGACCGCCGTATGTGCACTTATGGGTGTACTCAATGTACCGGAACGGGCATTGTGGGATTGTACCGTCACCGGGAATATGCATGCAGCGGAACCTGAACCTGTTACACACTGCATCCTTCCTGCTGCACCCGGTATACACCATCTGTCGCCGGCCTGATCGGATCCCGGGTTTTCCTGTCTCTATTCATACAGAGAGGGGACCCGCTCCAGGGGCCGGCAGTTTTCTTTAATCCTCATGCCGGGAGTGCATACTCGGCAGGGATCGAACCGCAGGAGAACAATTGACCAAAAGATGATCGACTTATGACAAAATTTACCGAATTCAACGATGAGAACAAAGCGCCGGGCCCTGTCCCGGCCGGTGCGGAATGTGCCGGCCGGAGCGCCCGGGTATCAAAGAACGAACGCCGCCACACCGTCAAGGGAAAGAAGAGCCGGGGAGGCACACGGAAGTCCGCGATCCGGAAAGCAAAGGCCCGGGTAACAAAGCCGGCCGGCCCGAGCATTCCGCATGGCGTGTCCGAGGCGGCACGGATCCTCAAGGGATGGGGCTACATTGTCGGGAGGGTCGACGACCCCGGTATTCCCTTCGATCTCATTGCCCACCGGGGCAGGGAGACACTATTCGTCACGGTCGTCCGGCCGCGGGAGCCCGTGATGAACGCGTCGGACGTGAGGCGTTACCACTCGCGCGAGGTGCTGGAACTCCAGCCCTACTGGAACTCGGATACCGACAACATCCAGTTCTGGCTCTTCTCGCGGCCAGCCGGGCTCCTCCGGTACCGGGTCTTCCGTGGCGGTATCTGGAACGTCGAAACCATGCAGAACGGATGGCAGGAGAAGCGTGCTG
>JBAZHU010000246.1:0-2764 GCA_041652215.1 Methanoregula sp.
CCCGGCAGCCCGGATTGCCCGTGGTCTGAACGTGGATGATGATTACGGCTGATGTCACTACAGCCAAATCCCGCCCATCCCTTCATGAGGTCTTCATCTCGTCCTTTACTAACGCAGAGAGCACCAGCGGAATGAGCGAAAGGATCAGCCCCGCCCAGATCGTGAAATGGAACCCGGCAAGGAAGACCGCCGGGTCGAGATCGGCAAAGGTAACCACGCCGCCCGCAGCAGTTGAAATGGTGAGCAGGGTTGCGTACACGGCAGTCCCGAGCACCCCCCCAAAATAGATGGTGGTGATCATGAGTGATGAGCCGATCCCCTCTTCACCCGCAGGCGCATTTTCAATAATCCTGCTTGCCGCCGGCCCGCCGGCAATGCCAAAGACGAGTCCCATCAGGACAAGCCCGACGATAAGCGGGAGGTACCCGCTCTCGGGGATAATGATCGCAAAGATGCCACTGAACAGGATGAGGACCACGCAGGCCGCGACCGAGAACCATCGGCAGCCGCACCGGTCTGACCACCGGCCGAAGGGGATGCTGACAAGGCCGGTAATGACCGGTGGGACAAGGAGGAAGAGCCCGCTCACGGCGAGGTTAAAGTTCATCCCTGCGGAAAGGTAGAACGGCAGCAGGTAGAGGACGCCTGCGTATACTACGTTAATGAGCAGGAACGCGACAAGGACAGCGGAGAACTGCCATTTCTGGAACATGCGGAGCCGGATGAACGGGTGCAGGATCCGGCATTCCCGGAGGACAAAGAGCACTGAACAGAGCACGCAGAGGCCGGCACAGGCAATGACCGCCGGGTTCGCTCCGCCAAGGGAGGCAACCTCTTCAAGCGCGAAGATCCCGGCGACCATCGCGCCGAACAGCAGTGCTGCCCCGGGGAGATCGAGCGGGGTAGTATCCGTTGACGGGGTATCGGAGGGGATAACCCGGCTGGCAAGGAAGATGCCGATGATCCCGACCGGGATATTGATCAAAAAGATCCAGTGCCAGGAGAGGATATGCGTGATGATCCCGCCAAGGGCCGGGCCCGCGGCAAATCCGATCGAGCTTGATGCGGCAAGGACTCCCAGTGCAGCGCCAAGCATATGCGGCGGGAGGTACCGGACGCAGAGGAGCGGTGCGACGGCCGCGATCATCGCGGCCCCGATGCCCTGGACGACCCGGGAGGCAAGGAGTACAGAAAGCGTTGGGGAGAGCCCGCACGCGGCTGAACCGAGGGTAAAGAGCGCGAGCCCGAACAGAAAGACCCTTTTTGTGGTGCCCCGGTCGGCAATGCTGCCAAAAACGAGGACGAGTCCCGCCATCATGAGGAGGTAGGTGATGATGACCCACGCGACCGTGCCCGTGTCAGTAGAAAACGCGGAGGCGATGGTGGGCAGGGCGACGTTCACAATGGAGCCGTCAAGACCGTCCATGAGAATCCCGAGCGCCGCGGCTCCGAGGAGGAGTTTCTGGTGCCGGGGGTCGGTGATGATGGAGGTCATGTCTCTATCTGATGCGCCGCGATTTCTCATGAATATGTGGGAGAACCGGAATTCCCCCTCAATCCGGGATCAGGGAAACCCCCGGCTCATAGTCCAAAAGGGCACCCTCTGTTTTTCCTGTATTATGGCCGGCCATCTGGACTCCCCAGGAAACAATTCTTTGAGACGTGGAGAAAAAGGGGTGATTCCCACGCCAGCAGTCACACGTGAAGGGGGAAAGCGCCCCTCCCCCATTTTTGTGGTGAGGACACGAAACACGATGCGGCAAATGACTCTCTTTGGCTGACGTCCCATTATGGGTAAAGAAGATCCTGTTGTTAGATCTCCTCTACCAGAATCCGGTAAAACTCTTCAGCGGCATTCCGTTCGATCCAGGGACGGTGGCCGCATTTTGGCAGGAGAACAAACCGGAAATTTTTGAGTTCTTTTTCAAGCGGAATTTCGACGCCTTCGGCCGGGTGGGGATCATAATCCCCGTGGATTGCAATCACCGGACAGGTAATTTCCCTTGCCATATGAAGGAGGGTCTTTTTGCGACGGAGTTCGCACGCTTCGTCCCAGACGCCTCTGAAAACATCGTACTGGCAGTAAAATGATGTGTCTTCCTGTGCCAGGGGATCGAAGGTATCCGCGAGGGAAAGCAGGTTTCCGAGCCGGGCAAGGAGTGCATTCTTATCCCCCTCTCCCTCCTCCGTTGCAGGTTTCTCCAGCTGCTCCAGCAGTGCCTTTGCTTCCCGGCGGTTCTCCGGGGTAAGCCGGTCAAGGCGTGTTTTTGTGATCGCTACTGCGTCCTGCTCTTCAAAGGGCGGGCAGCCGACAAGGATCAGTTTGCCAACGAGCGTTGGGTACCGGGCGGCAACCATCCATGATAAAAACGCCCCCCAGGAGAACCCGACAAGGGTGACCGGTACCCTGCCGTCCCTCTCAATCACTGACCGGAGTTCCCGTACCTGCCCTTCAAGGGAGGTTTCTGTCTGGAATGGTTCAAGTACCCCTTTGACTGCGGAGAGTTCGCGGGCCACCGCTACCATCTCGCCCGGTGCGCCCGGGCCACCGTGAACAACCACTACCGGGTAGGGGCCTGTCCCCCATTTCCGAACCGGGCTCATACAGGTATCCGGTTACTGCCTTCCGGTATAAAGTATTCCCGGTACAGGAAAGAGGGAACCAGAGCAGGTAATTATTGGTTAGGGTTTTTTACCCGCCGTTCGCATGAGGGCAAGCAGCCCGTTAAGGATCTGTGTGGGTGTGGGGGGATTGCCGGGGATC
>JBAZHU010000247.1:0-2748 GCA_041652215.1 Methanoregula sp.
GATCTTTTCAGAGATATACACTTTAGTCCCTCAAGTGAGATTTGGGGGTTTTAATACATAGTGAATCCAACTATGCATATGGACTCTTCCGAAATTAAAAAATGGGTGATCTTTTTTCTGGGAATCCTCTGTGCTATTATAATCGCCAATGCGCTTTCGAACCTAATCATGGTATATACCGGGATGACCGGCTGGGTGGAATTTGTCGTGAGTTTTGTCTTGTATGCCGTGCTCTTCTTTGCCATTCTCTATGCGATGGAGAAACTTTTTGGGATTGAGTTTTTCGGATTCGGGCGAACCTGAATCTCGATAATTTCCCGTTTTTTTATGGGTAAATGAATTCCTGGGGCAATCCCGTTTATTCGGTCTGACGTGGATTCCGCTATTTGTCAGTCTCATCGGGTATCGTTTCGTGTGGCTGGTTTGCAAACCAGACTACGCGCTGTGCATACGGCATCTCGATTCCGGCAATTTCCAGTTCCTCCTTAATCCGGGGGAGGATCGCTGTGGAAAGGGAGACATCGTCGCGTGTCAGTTTCCAGTTCGAAGGGAACCATACCCGGATCGTGAGAACAACGCTGTCGGAGGTAATATCGCTCACAAAAACTGACGGTGCAGGGTTTTTGAGTACAAAAGTATAGTCTTCAAGAATCCTGCCGATAATTTCCTCTGCCCGGTTTACATCGTCCTGATACCGGATTCCGACAGAATATACAAAGCGCAGGGCAACATTTACGTGGTTATTTGAGACCGTGGTCGAATAGATCTGGTCGTTGGGGATATGGACATAGATCCCATCGACAGTGCGGATACGGACAGAAAACAGCCTTACCGACACAACCGTTCCCGAGACCCCGCCGGTGCTGATAAAATCCCCGGTGGCAAACGGGCTTTCATACAGCAGGGCAATGCCGGCAACCAGATTCGAGATGACTTTCTGGCTTGAGATACCGATAACGGCAATGACTGCGACCAGGGAAATGAGGATAATAGTAACACTCAGGTCAAGGAGTCCCGGGAGAGAGATCCCGATTGCAATGACAATAAGCGCAACCCGGATAATCATGGTGAGGATATCGAGTTGATCTTTTTTGAGCCGGTGGCTCATCCGTACTCTGATGTGGTGGCTGATGGCAAGACCGATAATATATGCCACAATGACGCCTACAAAAAAGATGAAAACATCCCTCGGGCTGATACTTGCAAAAATATCGTTTTCCGAGGTAACCGTCGATTCGATATCAGTCGCACTGGGGAGTGTCAGGTTAAAAAGGTCCAAAACGTTCATATCGTTCCCGCCACCATGAAGAAGCCTTTCCCGTTTGTGATGGAAAATCCCCGGGCAAGATAGAGATCGATTGCCCGGTTCGGGCAGTCCGCGGGTGCAGTATCTGAAAATGTTGTATGGGCGATTAATGGCGAGAGAATTTCCATTGCGGCGGTCATAGCGACCCGGCTGCCATAGAAAATGCACATACTGCTGCTGTCAAAGACCGCACGGCTGACGGACATAGTTTCGGTCCCGGAGTTTTTTATCTGCAGGCTCATGACCCCTTCGCGGCGAGGATCGGTGACCGGGATATCGGTATAGAGATCGCTTTTGTACCACCGGGTTATGACACCGGAACTCGGCGAACCATACAGGGAGAATTTAACCGGTGCAAGGGAAAAGACATCGAGCGGGTCGGTTTTCCCTTCGGATTCCAGGAATACCCCTATTTCCACGGGAAATTTCAGATACACGATTTGTTCCACACCGGGTGAAATAAGCACCGGGGGAAACGAGATCTCTAAATAATGCGTGAGCGCCTCGGGCAGGTTGACGGGTTCTACCGGGTGAAGAAGGATTGCCGAAAACGTCCGGCTCAGGTACCGGGATTCTTTTTTGCCTGCGCAGTCTCGTTCATAGTTCACCAGTTTTTTATTATCTGTCAGCTGAATCTGAATATCAGCATCTGCATAGGAAAAATCCATTTCGTATCGGCCGAACACGAGAAAAATTCAGCGATTGTCTGCAATAAAGCTGACGGAATGAAACGACCGGAATTCATATGAGGGATTGCAGACATCAGCACGAATGAAAATCAGGGCCAACGGTCAGGAGAGTTTTTTAACTGCCGTTCGGTATGACTTTACCATACGAAACTATTAACGTGAAAAAACCGAGGTATTTCTATGGATGCAAAAATGTCCTGCCTCCTGAAAGGGTTGATAGGCGTAATATTTGGAGGGCTGGTGCTTGTTGTGCCGGGACCTGTGCTCTCCTTATTCCTCGGTGTGTTCTGGGCGCTCCTGGTGACGGGACTTGTCCTCTGCGTGATCATCGCGATTACCTCGCGGGCAGAAGAGTCATTCTTCTGGTTTGCATGCGCCGCGGTGCTCCTTGTCATCGGGATCGTTTCTACCGTATTCCAGGATCTTATTGCCCTTCTCTTCGTACTGGCCATTGCGATTCTGGCATTTTATGCCGCGTACTCCGGTATATCCCTTGCACTGACCCGGCCGCGATCCAAATATTATCTTGTGGCCGGCGCGATGGTGAGCGGTCTTGTCCTGCTCGGGCTCTTTATCGGGTATGTGCCGGCTATGAAAGCGACACTTATCATGACGGTAGTCGGAACGTTCTCGTTCGTATTCGGGCTTTTTGCCATTTTTATGGGATTATACATAAAAGAGGAACTGCAAGAGCCCATTATCCCGCCGCACGTGCTTATATTCAAAACCTGCGGGCTCCCGGTAAAATCTGCG
>JBAZHU010000248.1:0-2744 GCA_041652215.1 Methanoregula sp.
TGCCGGTACAACCGGTTCACCATCAGCCGTTAGTAGTGTTTGGAGAGGGTTCTTTATTATGTTTCTCGTACCGCCCGTCAGGTTGCTCCCGTGATATCCTGTCGGGACCAGTTTCCCGTTACCCGGTCGCCTCGTTTTTCGCCGCATCCAAATTGTATTTATACAAGGGGCGGAAAGGATGCTAATTGTAATCATCAGCAAGCACTTCAAGGAGGTGACTCATGACAAAGACAACCAACACGATCCGGTTCGAGACCCGCGTCCCGTTAAGCGAAGCGATGAAACGCAACCCGACCATGATCAGCAGCGAGGCCACTGTCGCAAAGGCGGCAAAAGCCATGTGCCGTGAAGAGGTCGGGAGCGTTATTATCCTCGAAAGGAACAAGCCTATCGGCATTGTCACAGAGGAGGACATCAACTGCAAGGTGGTGGCAAAGGATCTCAAGCCAAGCACAGTTCAGGTGAGTACAATCATGAGTACGCCACTCATTACGGTGAGTGCGGACAAGACGGTAGTCGATGCAGCCCAGATGATGGTCAAGCACAAGGTCAGGAGACTTCCCGTAGTCGACAAGAGCGGCAAGGTCATCGGTATCGTGACCGTACGGGATCTCCTGACCATCTCAAACGAGCAAAACGCGCTCCTCACCGATCTCATCGAGATCAACCGGGACGAGCATATCGAAGTGGGCATGTGCAACCGTTGCAGTCAGATGTCTGATGATCTGAAAAGGGTGGACGGGGTCCTGCTCTGTCCCCGCTGCCGTGAAGAGGATTCCCTCACATGAAAACGGCACGGGATTTCATGCTTGAGATTCCTGTGCTCAACGGTCATGACGGGATAACAAAAGCACGGCAGATCTTAAGAGACGACCGGTTCCGCGAGGTTTATGTCACCGGCATAAAAAAGGACCTGCTGGGGTATGTCGATATCACGGATGCCCTGCGGGTGACCGCGACGAAGTCGAACGTGACCGTGGAAGGATTCGTGAAGGATGCGGCATGTGCCGGCCCGGAGGCGTCCATCGAGAGCGTGACAAGGGCCATGCGGGAGTTCCGGACCGACAGCGCTGCGATCATCGATCCCGGCCGCCATATCCTTGGCGGGGTGCTTCTTTCCGACCTGTTTCCGGTCATCATCTCAAGAAACGAACTTTCGGGCCGGGTAAACACCCATATGTCAAAGCAGATCACGACGGTGGACCCAGCCGATACGCTCCAGCAGGTCTATGCGAAGATCGTGGAGAGCGGGTTTACTGCATTCCCGGTGGTAAAGAAAAAACGGCTTGTCGGCCTGATCTCCCGCCGCGACCTGATCCGGTCGGGCGGGGTGCGGTCGTCGATTGCCCAGGGCAGCACAAAGACGGTCGAAGAGGTGATGGCAAAAGAGGTCGTGACGATCTCGGGCAGGGCGCCGCTGTCTGATGCGGCCCGGCTCATGGTCGACAACGATGTGAGCCGGCTTCCGGTCATTGACGGAGAGACCATGGTAGGAATCCTCGACCGGCACGATGTCCTTGCCGGGCTCGCGTAAAAACATGGGTGGTATCCTGCACCGAAAGAACGGCGGGATCGCAATCGGCAGCTGATAAAGGAGCGCTGCGAATCCCGAACCGAAACAGCGCGATTAACAAGAAACCCTTTGGACAATTACACCCGGAATCAACCGGGCCGGAAACGAACCGGATAACAAAAAAGCCGGCCGGGATGCAACACCCGCACGGGTAACGGCTGCGGCACCGGATCGGCAGATAAAAAAAACGGAGGAACGTTGATAAACCAGAACGGTCGGGCCACAAAACAGGGTGACCGACTCTTAAAAATGCAGGGAAAATTCGATCGGGGCCCGGTCGAGTTCAAATCCCATATCGTACAGCAGGAAGGCGAGGTGATGTCGATTGCGACACGGGACGTCATTTCCGTGCCTCCCACGCAGAACATCATCAGTGCGGTGGCAACGATGACGGAATGCGGGTTCCGCCGGCTGCCGGTCACCGATGCCGGGACAAAGAAACTCCGGGGGATTGTCACATCGGGCGACGTGATCAACTTCATGGGCGGGGGTGACAAGTACAAACTTGTCAGGGTCCGGCACCAGGGGAACCTCGCCGCTGCGGTCAACGAGAGTGTTCGCACGATCATGACCGCGAAACCCGAGGCGCTCCCGCATAATGCCCCGATTGTCGATGCCCTGAAAATTATCGTGGAAAAAAAGATCGGCGGGCTCCCGATTGTCGATGATAACGGTGTCCTGACTGGCATCGTGACCGAGCGGGACGTGCTCAGGATGCTTGCCGCGGAGCACAGCCCGCTCTTTGTCGAGGACGTCATGAGTTCCGCACTGCGGGTGACCGCTCCCGACAGTCCCATTGCGACCGTAACCCGGGACATGACAAAGTTCCGGTTCCGCCGGCTGCCCGTGGTAAGTAACGACGTGCTCTTTGGCATCATCACTGCGACCGATATCATGCGGTACCTGGGCAGCCGGGAAGTATTTTCCCGTCTCACTACCGGGAATATCGCGGAGGTCATGGCTCTCCCGGTACGGGCACTCATGGCCGGCGACCTGTTCACCACCACCCCGGAAACACCCGTCAACGAGGCCGCCCGGGAGATGCTCAAGAAAAACATCGGTGCCCTGCCGGTCATCGAGAACTCGCGCCTTATCGGCCTCGTAACGGAATTCGATCTCGTGAGGGCGTTTTCCGAGGAGTGACCATGCCTGCCAGCTACCTTGCCGCACG
>JBAZHU010000249.1:0-2735 GCA_041652215.1 Methanoregula sp.
GGGACTTGAACCCTCGACCTGCTGATTACGAATCAGCCGCTATACCGCTAAGCCACGGCGGCGCACTGCCTCACAATATCGACCTGTACGCTAATAAAATCTGTGTTTGGTAAAGAGGTTTTATGAATATCCGCGAAGGGTCGTCACGCTCTCGGCGGGATGGGCTTCTTTTGCCGGGGAGATTGTGCCGAACTTTCCTTCGTAGTCGGCGATGGTTTTCTGGAGCACGGCAAGCAGGTTCTTTGCGTGCGCGGGCGTGATGGAGACAATGGCCTTTGCCCGGGCCTGGTTGACCTGCGGGAGCTGGTGGAGGAACATGAACGTGAACTCGTCGTCCTTGTACGCGATCTGGATCATGTTGCTGTAGACGGGGTCGAGCGTCGGGGGGATATTGACGGATATTTCCTGTCCGGTCATAGTGATTTGTTTGCCGTTTCTGGTATGAATAGTTGGTCACCAGCCCTTCGCTGTCCTGCCCGGATCATTTCCATAAGTATAAGTGACCGGTTTTCCTCGATTAGAAGAGAGGAATTATTCTGGCGGGCGAGGACGGGCATGTCACGATCTCGGAACTGGTGCGGGTGCATGCCTGCCCGGTCCGGTTTTATTACGAGAAGAACGAGCCGGTCACCGAGTCGGACCGGTACGCGATCTGCAAGCAGCTCTCGTACCATCTGGGCAGTCCCCTTGTGGCTGACGCTATCTGGGACGAGGTGCTCATCGTCCGCCCGAAGACCGACCCGGCGCTCCGGGAGTTTCTCGACATCTGCGTGTCGTCCTGCAACAAGCACGAGTGGAAACCGGCGGTTCAGACCGACGTAACGGTGGTTTCAAAAAAGCACGGGATCGCCGGCATGATCGACCGGGTGGCAGAGGACGGGACGTTCTCGATCGTGCGTGCGGCCGGCGCGATGCCCTTTGGGACCTACGTGGCAGACCGGCTCCGGATCGCGGGCATTGCGTTCTGTCTTGAGGAGATGACCGGAGAAGAGGTCACCGGCGGCCACGTGGAGTATATCCCTGACGGGATCTCGCGCGACCATACCGTCCAGCCCCGGGACCGGCGCCAGCTTCTCACGACCCTGCACAAGCTCCGGTCGATCCACCGGGGCGAAGTGCCCGTCCACCCACTTAATGCGCCCTGCAACCGGTGCAGGTATAAGGAGCGGTGCGAGGAGAGCGGCGGGCACCGGCTGAGCGAGCTGTTGTGAGGGGGGGTTTAGTTACGTCCTTTCGGCAAGGTGTATCTTTTACGGAGACTGTATGATCCGTTTTCGGGGACCCGACATCTTTGCCACAGGATGAACCTATCTGGTTATTGAACGGAATCACCAGGGTACATTCCATCAGGATTCTCCGGCTCAATTGTCCCGGTGTGTTTTATCCGGCAGTTTTGTCTCTTTGAGCATCCGGTCAAAATCGCTTTTATAAAGCCGGTCCTGAACTATACGGTATTTTTCAAATTCAGTCTCCGCAAACTCTTTTGCCATCTCTGCGGCGACTTTCCCGCCATCTTCGAGCAGGTTACGGTCATCAAATAAAAGGAACCGGTCGAGACGTTTTGCCCAGTCTTCCATAGTCATGGGGATCTGTCGTCTGGCACGATCTTCCGCAAGATCAAGCCATGCATTGACGAGCCGCCCGAGCGATCCGAGTTCCTGCGGGGTCAGGTAATTTTTCGCAACCACCACATCGGTCTTGAGGATCTTTCCGTCCGGGCTGTTCTCCCATGTGGTCAGGCCCATGTGATCGTTTCTGCTGTCAGCCCGCGTTACTATCAGTTCGGCTGCGGTATGGCCGTGAATGGCGAAATGCAATTTGTTCTGGACGGCGGCAAAGAAATCGCGGGTTGTCGGGGCATCCCTGTTGTAATCAATGCTTGTGGCATAGATGTCCGTGATCTTCTGGTAGAACCGTCTCTCGCTGAGGCGGATCTCCCGTATCTCTGCCAGTAAGCGCTCAAAGTAATCTTCGCCAAGGAAGGTGCCGTTTTCCATCCTCTTTTTATCAAGTACGTATCCCTTTATGGCAAATTCCCGCAATACCTGCGTTGCCCACTGGCGGAACTGGGTGGCTCTTTTGGAATTGATGCGGTATCCGACCGAGATTATGGTATCGAGACTGTAGTATTCAAGGTTGCGTGAGATGTCGCGATCCCCCTCAGAACGAACTGTTAGAAATTTTCTAACAGTTGCGTTTCGGGTCAGTTCCCCGCTTTCATAGATTTTTTTCAGGTGGAAGTTTATTGTCGGAACGCTCACATCGAAGAGCGCCGCCATCATCTTCTGGCTGAGCCAGATCGTTTCATCCTCGTACCGGACTTCGATTGATTCTTCACTGGCGGTTGAGGTAAATATCAGGAACTCTGCGGTGCTGTTTCTTATCAGGTTCTTCTTATGTCCGGTCATTTCCCGCCCCTTCCATAATCGCAATCTCCTCCTCTGTCATCCCGTACAGTTTGTACTCCAGCGTATCAATCGCCGCATCCGTCACTTGGATCTGGCGGGACCGTAGCGGTTTATCGTGACCGGGTTTTGAGGATACGTCTCCCGCTTTTTCGGGGCCAGGTGAAGATTGCAGACACTTTTCCTTTCCCTTCTTTGAATATGTCCCATCCCATGAAAAGGGTTAGCCCATTCCCGTAAACTGCCGGCTCTGTGCCCTTTGGGACCTGTGCGGCAGACCGGCTCCGGATCGCGTTCTGTTTAGAGGAGATGACCGGAAAGGATGGAGGG
>JBAZHU010000250.1:0-2712 GCA_041652215.1 Methanoregula sp.
GGTGTCTTACCGGCGGGGTAAAATATTTCGGCCTTTTTAACCTGCCGACGCTCGGGGCGATGGCAGGTTCCATCGCCGGCCTTGCCGTCCTGCTCCACTTTGTTATGTCAGGACGCCCGCAGGCAGGTCTCCCACCCTTAAACGGCGGGACTATCCTCGGGTTTTTCATCGGCTGGGCTCTCATCGGCTTTGCGTGAGGCTTCCCAGGCCGGGCGGAACGAAAGGAGCTCTTTGAGCACCACGTCCACGCCATCGTTTGTCCCGGTGGACATGGAGAGATACCCCTCCTGCACCTTGAGGTCGGACTTGTTGGCCACGACAATGAGCGGCACGTTCACCATCTCTTTTACTTCGGAAAGGAGCCCCAGCTGCATCTCCATGGGATACCCGCAGTGCTCTGACGGGTCGAGGACAAAGAGGATCACGCTTGCCACGTTCATCATGGCGGAGAGTGCCTGCCGTTCGATCGGGTTTCTCTCCCCTGCGGGCCGGTCGAGAATACCCGGGGTATCCACGAACTGGATGCGGATCCTGCCCTCTTCGCGGAGCCCCACGATCACGCCTTTTGTCGTGAACGGGTAGGACGCGATCTCGGGGGTCGCCGACGAGACGAGCCGGATAAACGAGGACTTGCCCACGTTGGGGTAGCCCGCGATAACGACCGTAAATGCGTCCTCGATATGGGGCAGCTTCCGCAGGGTGTTTCTTACCTTGTTTAAGAACAGCAGGTCCTTGTCGATCTGGTGAACCATGGAGGCCAACCGGGCGACCGCCCGTTTCCTGACCACAAGGGTCTCGGTGGATCTTCGGGTCTGCACGGCAAGCTCGTGGCCCACCATCTTGGTGTGTTTTGCTGCCCAGCCGACAGCCCCGAGGGACTGCTTGATATTGTCGACCCCGTAGAGGAGGTCTGCTATCTCCCGGTAAAAGGGAGGGATCTTATCGAACTCGGGGAATCCCCGGATGATATAGACCAGCCGGTCGTGGATCGCCGCGCCGACGGCCCTTACAAACTCCTCGTTTGCCCGATCCTTGTTTGTCTTCTCTTTACGCTTCTTTGCTGCACGGCGAAAGCTCCGGTCAAGGATCTCATCTGCAGTGGGCACTGTTGGCATCCGTTCGAATTCCACAAAACTCCAACCTATATATCCATAGACAGTGATACGTCTTATCGTTATGGAGCTGTCCCTTATCCAGAAGGATATCCTGATCACGCTCATTACCCTCTACCACCAGCAGTCCCATTCTATCAAAGGCGAAGAGATCGCCGACATGATCCTGCGCAACCCGGGTACAGTGCGTAACCAGATGCAGTCCTTAAAAGCGGTCGGCCTTGTGGACGGTGTTCCCGGGCCAAAGGGCGGCTATATCCCCACCGAACTGGCATACAAGGAACTCAACCTGAATAGTACAGGCAGCGATTACGATGTGCCGATCAGCCGTGAGGGCAAGGAGGTGAAGGCGGCACACGTGCAGGAGATCGATTTTACCACGCTCTGCCACCCGGACATCTGCCATGCGGTCATCAAGCTTGTCGGCAGCGCGAAGATCTTCGAGATCGGCGACAAGATTACGATCGGCCCGACCCCGGTGAACAGGCTCCTGATCCGGGGGGAGGTCTTCGGGAAAGATGAGGCAAAGCAGTCGCTTTTGATCTCCACTTCGGAGATGATCTCGCTCCCCAAGCAGCCGATAAAGGCCTACATGAGCTCCCCGCTCAAGTCACTGACAAGCACCCAGACACTCAAGGAGGCGATCTCCCTCTTCAACCGGCACCACATCCATGGAGCGCCGGTGATTGACGATGGACACCTTGCAGGGATCGTAACCTTGAGCGATATCACAAAAGCCCTTGAACGGGGCATGACCCTGGAAACCCTTCTTCCTTCGGTGATGACGCATGATGTTGTCGAGGCTCCGTCAGACATTCATCTCTTCGAGGTGATCCGGCGGTTCAAGGAACGCGAGATAGGAAGGCTCATCGTGACCGAGAACGGGAAGCCGGTGGGTATCCTCACCCAGTCGGATATTATCCGGGTCTTTCCCTCGCTCTGATATGCAATTTTTTTATCCCTGAAAAACCCCTTGTGCAGGCCGTTTTTTCTTTCACACGGGGCCGCGCACAAAAAAAACGAAAAAGTCGGATTGGTTTTTCAAAATAACCTTCTATGCACCGCCATTTCAGAACACTTTAAATATTAATACATCGTCATTTTTTTTATGACTCGTACATTCGCCCGCAGCCTTTCACGAAAAAAGATCATGAGCAATGACGGTAAGCTTGTCGGGACGCTCAAGAACATCAGGGTCGATTTCGATTCAGGGCAGGTCCTCGATCTGATCATCCACCCGGACCAGTCCTTTGTCACCGATGGATACACCCTGGAAGACGGCAACCTGTTAATCGTCCCCTTTGAGGCAGTAAAAGACATCAAGGATTATATCGTCGTCGACCGTTACCTTGCCCGAAGGTAAGGTGAATACTTTTTTACGGCTTGTACAAAGCCCTTTCCGTACCCTTCTTCCATCACGTCGGATGCCGCCGCTTTTGTTGCCGGGTGGGCATTTGCAATAGTCACGCCCCGGCCTGCTGCTGTCAGCATACCGGCGTCATTGATCCCATCGCCGATGGCAAAAAAGTCTTGGGGGGAAAGACCCATGTCGCGTGCGAGAGCGATAAGAGTGGTTCCCTTGCTGATACCTTCGGACTGG
>JBAZHU010000251.1:0-2709 GCA_041652215.1 Methanoregula sp.
GGAGCAGGTACTGCTCTTTTGAGATCTTGTCCGCCTTTTTCTTGTGGCTGGTCTCGGCGTTCTCCTGGAGGTTTGCATTGTCGTGCGCTTCAAAGCCTTTGCCGACATCGATCTGGTGCGCATCGTAGACCGGCGTCCCGACCCGGGTGCAGACGTTCCGGTACTGCACCATGCCTTTTTCGAGGAGCGTGATGTTCATGATCTCCCGGATGAGCGGGCCCGAGAGCGATTTCAAGCCGAGCGCGAGGATGCGCTGCTCGACCAGACGCGCGATCTCCTGGGCGGTCGCGTCGTCTGCGCCCTCGTACCCGTAGAACGCCTCGACGAGTTTGGTCTCTTTTTTTATCTGTTCGGCAATCCGGTTCCGGTCCCACTCGATGATGTGGCCGTCGGTCGTGCGGACAGGGGGCAGGGCTGGTGAAAAGCCGCCGTCAAAGGTCGACTGCCGGGTCTCCCGCCGTGCCACCATCATTCACCCGAGAGGATGCCGTTGAGTTTTTTCTCGTCAAGCGATCCTGCCGGGAAGAGATCGGCGGTGGTGTAGAATTCCTCGCCCCGCTGGAGGACGGGCGCCTCGTTGACAAAGACGCCGTTTACCCTGAGCTCGGTAAGGGCCTCCGCGGTCGAGAGGTCGCGTTCGGAGAATTTGTAATTGCCTTTATTCAAGGCTCTTTTGAGCATTTCGCAATGCGGACAGGTTTCGAGCGAGTACACGATCAACTCAACCGTTTTCGTCATAAAAAGCACCCTCTGCTATCTAGGACTATGCACTGGTGGAATAAAAAAATCATGGTTTAGTACATCTGCATGGCGGTCCCGGCCTGTACCCGTGTGAGCGATCACCATTTGTAGGTGAATGGCCAAATCAGTACCCTGATGGTCAGGGCGTTTGTGGCATTCGAAATTTCTCCTGAAATGCGGGAGCTGCTGGCAGCGGCACAGGACGTGCTGCGCAAAAGTACTGCCCGGTTTTCCTTTGTCGATCCGCCGCTCATCCACATCACGGTCAAGTTCCTTGGGGATGTGGACGAGAAGAAACTCCCGCAGGTTATCGCTGCGCTCAACACCGTGAAGGCGGTGCCGTTTACGGCGAGCGGGAGCCGGGTCACGGTGAATAATTTCCGGAGCCCGCACACGGTCTGGTGCGCAATCGACGATGCGGGGAAGGGACGCGAGGTTTTTTTAGCGGTTGAGTCTGTCCTTGCGCCGCTCGGCTTTGCCCGCGAGACCCGGGCGTTCACGCCCCACGCGACGCTTGCCCGGATAAAAATGGCAAATCCGTCGCTCTTCCGGTGCCTTGAGGAATTAAAGGATGCACCCTGCGGCGGCTGCCTGGTTTCGGGTCTCAAACTCAAGAAGAGCACGCTTACGCCGGATGGGCCGGTGTACGAGGATCTGTACGGGGTGGCATGGTGAGCGAAAGCACCGGCCGGCTGCCGCTTGAAGAAAAAATCCTTGCAGAGCAGCTCCGGCCGTCCGCGGAGGAGCGGGAGTACATCCGGGCGATGGCAGACCGGCTGCTCGCGGCGATAAAAGAGAGCGGGAAAGCGGAAGGGATGGTGGTCGGCTCGATTGCCCGGAACACGTGGGTAAAGGGCGACCGGGACCTCGATGTCTTCATGCTTTTTTCGCCCGACATGCCCCGCGAGGCGCTCGAAGCCGAAGGGCTCGCGCTCGCCCGCACGATTGCGCGGAAGTTTACCGGGACGTTTTGCGAGAAATACGCGGAGCACCCGTACATCAATGCGACGATCGATTCGATCGATGTGGATCTTGTACCCTGCTACAATGTCGTGAGTGCCGCCCATATCCAGAGCGCGGTGGACCGGACGCCGTTTCACACCCGGTATATCACGGACAAGATCAACGGCCTGACTGACGATGTGCTCCTCTTAAAACGGTTCGCAAAGGCCGGGGGGATTTACGGTTCCGACCAGATGACCGAGGGGTTCTCGGGCTATCTCTGCGAGCTTCTGGTGCTCCACTATGGTGGGTTTGGCCCTCTCCTTGCTGCCGCCTCGGAATGGGGCCCGCACCTCAAAATCGATATCGAACGCCACGCGGCAAAGCAGTTCGATGAGCCTTTGATCGTGATCGACCCGGTCGACCCCCGGCGGAATGTGGCGGCGGCAGTCTCGATGGACCGGATGGCGGAGTTTATCGAACTCGCCCGGGGCTACCGGGAGGCGCCCTCGGAGGCGTTCTTCCATCTGCCGGAACAGCGGGGCATCAGCCATGACGAACTTGCTGAGATCCTTTCCCGACGCGGCACTGCCCTGTACGCGGTAACCTTTGCGACCCCGCCGTTCATCGAGGAGATCGTGGTGCCCCAGCTCAAGCGGAGCACGGGTGCGATATGCGATCTTTTGACCCGCAGCGGTTTTATCGTCCACCACGCCCACTACCAGATGGGAGCGGAGCGGTGCATGCTGCTCTTCGAACTTTTAGTAGACGAGCTCCCGCCCATCCGGCGCCACGAGGGGCCGCCGCTCTGGAACCGCCAGAATGCGGAGAAATTCCGGGAGAAATACCGGGACGCGACCCTGCCCGGGCCGTTTGTCGAGAACGGGCGGTACGTGATGGAGGTGCCCCGGGAATTCCAGCGGGCCGCCGACCTTCTTTCCTCTCCTGCGCTCTTAAACGTGGGCGTCAGCCGGCACGTGCGGATGTCGCTTGCGAAGGACTGGTGCGTGCTCGAAGGCGGGGACT
>JBAZHU010000252.1:0-2703 GCA_041652215.1 Methanoregula sp.
GGATCGGGGCGGGGAGCGGGTACCAGGCAGCGATCCTTTCGCTGCTCGTAAAGAGCGTGGTAACGATCGAGCGGCTCGACGCTGTGGCAGCGCTGGCAAACGCCAGCCTTGCGGCAGTCCATGCAGATAACGTGAAGATCGTTGTCGGGGATGGGACACTGGGGTATCCCCCCTCAGCCCCGTACAACGGGATCATTATAACAGCCGCGACGCCGGAGATCCCGGTGCCGCTCAGGGAACAGCTGGCGGAGGGCGGACGTCTGGTCGCCCCGGTCGGCGACCGCAGCCTCCAGGAACTGGTCGTGCTCGAACGGTTCGGGGACCGGTTTACCGAAGAGCGGCACGGCGGCGTCCGGTTTGTCCCGCTCATCGGGGAGCATGGCTGGGAGGAGATTTAATACCATGAAAATCATCGATATCACCCGAACGCTTTCAGAAACAACCGTTGCATACCCCGGGGATACGCCTGTTCAGTTTTCTCAAAGGGACGCAGGGCTGTACCTGGTAAGCGAACTATGCATGAGCAGCCATTCGGGCACCCACATCGACGCCCCGGTCCATTACCTAAAAACCGGGGATACGATCGACACCGTCCCGCTCGATCACCTGATCGGCCCGTGCCGGGTGATAGATGTGACCGGCGCCGGGAACGCCATCACGGCAGCGGCGCTCAATGGCAGGCTTGGGGACGCAAAGAGGATCCTCTTAAAGACCGCTTTTTCCGGCGAAACTCAGTTCCGGGAGGATTATCCCCACCTCACCGGCGATGCCGCTGACCTGCTGAGCCAAAGCGGCGTCCTTGCTGTCGGGATCGACTCATTCTCGATCGAGGCGTCGGTCTGCGACGGTTCGGTCCACCGCACGCTGCTTGGACACAGGTGTATCATCATCGAACTCCTTGACCTTTCCACGGTAAACGAGGGGGAGTACGGGATGGCGGCGCTTCCGCTCCGGCTTGCCGGGCTTGACGGAGCGCCGGCCCGGGTCGTGCTCATGCAAAACGAGGAGACGCTATAATGGATATTATTACGGATTCGGTAAAACGGCTGGAAGAACACCTCCAGTGCAGCGGCTGCGAGGAGACGGGTGTCCGCCTCGATGTCGATCCCGATGCAAAAACCTGCCAGTATGAGAGGGGGGCCTGCATGGTGGCATCGTTCGGGGGGCGCAGTGCGGAATTTGTAACGGACGACCCCATTCGCGCAATGACAAAGATCTCGTTTATGTTCGGGGTGCCGCTTGAGACCGCAAACGTCCGCAGCGCCGCGTGCGCCATCGTCAATGTTGCCACCGGGTTTTTCTGTCTCTCCCGGGTGCTGCGTGCCTGCCCGGTGGCATCTCACGCCGCCTGCTTAAGCGAACTTACCGAAAAACTCCGGGGACGCAGGGTCTTTTGTGCAGGAACGATACCGGCGCTCGAACGGGTACTGGGATCTGAGATCACGCCGAATATCGACGATGCGGACGTTATCCTCATAAATAACGAGGGGCTTATCGCCCCGGGAACCGGGGATCTCGTGGAGAGATGGGGCGGGAAAAAACGCATCCTCTTTTTAGGGCCCTCGACTGCCGGGGTCTGCCGGCTCCAGCAGAAAGAGCACTGGTGCCCGTACGGGCAGCAGACACCGGGTTCTGTTCCGGACCCATCCCAGCAAAAAAGCTAAAACTCTTTTTATAAAAAACACCCACTATCCTGCATGCTTTTTGGCTCGTCCGGGATTCGTCAGCGGTTTGACCGGTCACTGGTAGAGACCGCGCTTGCGGTCGGGGCGGTCATGGGGGAACATTTCCCTGATTGCATTGTTGGAACAGACACGAGGACCACAAGCCCGGTGCTTGCCCGGGCCATCATTGCCGGTATCCTTGGTGGCGGAGGACAGGCACGATGTACCGGTATCGCCCCTACCCCCTCGGTCGCCTACAGCGCCCGGACGGTAAAAGCCGGGTGCATGATCACCGCATCCCACAACCCCGAGGAGTATAACGGGATCAAACTGTTCAACCCGGACGGCTCCTCGTTCACGCAGGCCCAGCAGCGGGAGGTAGAGGATTTCCTTAAGGAACCGCACTGGGCGGACTGGCGCCACCAGGGAGAGGAAGCTGCATTCGATGCGCTCACACCCCATAAAAAAGCAATTATCGATGCAGTTTCCATCGATCCCGGCCTCACGGCGGTCATTGATTGTGGGAATGGCGCCGGTTCCGTGCTGACACCCGGACTTTTAACAGAGGCAGGGGTAAAACCGGTATGCCTCTCCTGCAATCCTGCCGGGCAGTTTTCCCGCCCCTCCGAACCGCTCAAAGAGTACCTGGGGTACGTGGGAGAGATGGTAACAAAGACCGGGGCGGACTGTGCCGTTGTTCACGATGGCGATGCGGACCGCATGATGGCATTTGACAACCGGGGCCGGTACATCGACGGGGATCACCTCCTCATGCTCTTTGCCGAACACCTTGGAGCCAAAAAAGTGGTCACAACAAGCGATGCCTCCATGATTATCGAGGATATTGCAGAAGTTCATCGTACTCCCGTGGGGGATGCATTTGTCTCTGAAGAACTCCTCTCCTGGGGAGACTTCGGGGGTGAGACAAGCGGTGCCTGGATATTCCCGCACCACTCGTACTGCCCGGACGGCCCGTTTGCAGCAGCCCTCTTCTGCGAAATCGCATCCGGCTGCGATGTCGCGGAGCGCCTGGACGCCA
>JBAZHU010000253.1:0-2677 GCA_041652215.1 Methanoregula sp.
ATCAACGTGATCCTGCTCTCGGGCTGCGTGATCGCCTTTTTCAATATCATCGACCCCGGGGAGGTGCGCGACCGGACGGGGTTACCGGTCATCTGCGTGACCTACGAGGAATCCGCGGGTCTTGAGGGGGATATCATGCATCATTTTCCCGGCGATACCGCACGGCTTGAGGCGTACCGGCGCCTTGGCGCACGCATGCCCCATCTCCTGCCGGACGGGCAGACGGTTTACCTCCGCAGCTGGGGTCTTGATCCGGCGGATGCGGGCCGGCTCTGCACGGCATTTACCTGTGAGGGAAAGATCCCGGAACCCCTCCGGGTCGCGAGGCTCTCTGCCCGGGCCGCCCATGCATTTTGTGCCCCTGATACCGGGAACTGCCCGGACAGGAGATTTCTTATTTCCTAAGGTCTATGGAATAATCTATAACAGAACAGACGAGGTAACCAGATGACACAACAGACGGTAAAACTCGCCCGCTGGGTATGTCTTGAATGCCACTATATCTACGATCCTGCAAAAGGGGATAAAACCCAGGGGATTTTGCCGGGAGTCCCGTTCGAGGATCTGCCGGATACGTGGCGCTGCCCGGAGTGCAAGATCCTCAAATCCAAGAAAGGCGTGTTTAAAAGGCTCGACGATTGAATTACCTTTTTTAGTATTTTTGTTAATTACCACATCAGGCCGTATACGTGTGGCGTGAGATAATCTGTCCGGATACCGTATCGTAAACTTCGAAGGTCACAACATCCCGGGGGCGAAAAATCCCGTTTTTATAATCAATAGAGACCATCTCATCTGGATCCCATGTGTTATCACGCGATCCGGGACCGCCGAGGGTCTGGATTTTAAAATGGTGCGTGGAAATGAAATCACTCCCGTGGAATGTCGGGATACGGCAATTAAGATTGACCCCATTACGGTAGGTTTCTGCAGCCAGATTCCTGTTTTTAAATCCTGAGGATCCGGTATTCATAACCACCATCTTGCTGTCATAACTGATCTTCGTAATCTTGAAGATCGCAGGAACCGACTGGTCATACATGTTCGGCAGCTGGACCATCATGAGCAGGACAAGCACCACAAGAAGAAAGGTGACCGCAAGCATAAGGATGATGCCGATCACCGGGGAAGATGCGTTTTCAGAGCGAGGGCAGCAGTATGACAAGATAAATTACTCTTTTATTATAAGTAATGAACGTATAGCATTTGAATTCCGTGAGGGGTGTACCTTCAATAAGGGATACCTGCACATGAATGAAACGGGCACCTCCCGGAATATTGATGAATTATTATCCCATTTCCGCGAATTGGCTCCTCCATTATAGTAAAACAAAAGACCCGGACACCGGCATCCTGCCCGGACGGTCATAGTCTCAGAAACAGTGAATTACCATCAGGAGCAAAATACTAGAGAACTTCAAAGGAGTGACAAATTATGGGAATTTTTGACAGATTATCCGGGAAACCGGCAGAACTGACACCGAAATCAGCACTTGTACTCTCCGCCATCACCATCATCGCGGCGGACGGCGTTATCGAGGACTCCGAGCTCAGCGATCTGGCAAAGATCGTCCGTGGCGACAAGAAGTCCATCGATGTCGCGATGCAGGTCTTAAAGGCAAACCAGTTCCCCGGCGTTATCGATCTTATCGCACAGAAACTTGACGAGAAGCAGAAGATTGCAACCCTCGCCATCCTCTGCGATATTGCGATGGCAGACGGCGTTCTTGCCGGCGAAGAGAAAACGATGCTCCAGATGTACATGGACAAGTTCGGCGTTTCCGAAGCGACCATGAAACCCATCATCGAAGCCATCGCCATCAAGAACGATTTCTCGATCTTCGCATAAACGGTATTTTTTATTTCCCTTTTTTTTAGCTGACTTTTTGCATTCCCGGTCGTGCCGTGCGCATTGAAGGACGTGCATCCGGGTGCGGATCATTCTACACTGCCGGCATGCTGCCATACCGGGGGAATTCTCCCCACCCAACCCGGACTCGCGGGGGTGACCCCCCACCATTATCCCGGAAGGGGGACCCCTCCCACATGTACGAAAGGTGGGGGCCACCCTTAGCACTGAGGGGAGGAGGTGGGGCCTCATGCTCACAAAAGATCGGCCAGGGGCACCTCAGATCCACCATGCCCTGATGGTCACCCCCACCTGCCCGGACAATCGGCCGACCCGACCTCCCTCAGGGTACGGCAGGGGCCACCCCCCACTTCCGACGAATGTTCCACACGAACAAACGGTCGCGGCGCTGGAATTTGGGGGGTAGCCCCCACCTCATGCTGAAAATGGTGGGGGTCACCTCCTCTACTCACGGAAAAGAGGCGGGGGGTCACTATCATCATCAAAGGTGGGGGCCACCCCCTGCCGTTTTTCCGGGATCCGGGCATTCCGTCGGCAGTCCACAGGAAGCGATGCTCTCCGCAGTGGAGATAAGGGGGTGACCCCCTGCCTTTCGCTGATGAGGTGGGGGTGGCAGCTGTGGATGAGGGGTAGCCCCTGGAGGGTTGATCCTTTCAGATTCCAGAAACCGATTACGAGAATGGGGGCGGTCGCCCCCGGCTGGAAGCCCCCGCGGCGGATCAATGAGAGAACACCCGGGCACTCACCTGCCCCGCCGTGCCCTGGAGGGGCCCTGATGCGGGGATCCCTCGCTCATTCTACAATAAG
>JBAZHU010000254.1:0-2628 GCA_041652215.1 Methanoregula sp.
GTGGTGTTGGCCCGAACGCCGGCCACACGGTTCAGGTCGGCGACCACAAATACGGTGTCCGGATGGTGCCCTCCGGTTTCGTCTATAAAAAAGCAAAACTCTGTATCGGGAGCGGAGTCCTCGTTGATCCCCGTGTCCTCAAGGAAGAGGTCGAGACACTGGGTGTCAAAGGCCGGGTCTTTGTCGACAAGCGCTGCGGTATTATCACCGAGGACCACATCGCCCGTGACAAGGGCAACGCGTACCTTTCAAAGAAGATTGGCAGCACCGGATCCGGCTGCGGCCCGGCCAACTCCGACCGGGTGATGAGGATCTCCCCCCAGGCAAAGGATGTGCCGGAACTTGCCGAGTACCTGCTGGATGTTCCGCTTACCATCAACGATGCCTTAAAAGGCGGGAAAACGGTCCTCCTTGAAGGTACCCAGGGTTTTGGGATCTCGCTCTATTACGGAACCTACCCGTTTGTCACCAGCAAGGACACCTCCGCCTCCCAGATTGCCGCGGACAACGGTGTCGGCCCGACAAAAATTGACGATGTGATCGTGGTCTTCAAGGCCTACCCGACGCGGGTGGGCGAAGGACCGTTCTCCACCGAAATGACCTCAGAGAGATCGGATGCGATGGGCCTCGAAGAATTCGGCACGGTCACCCACCGGAAGCGCCGGATCGGTGGCTGGGATGGCCAGATGGCCCGGTACTCTGCAATGATTAACGGCTGCACGCAGGCAGCGATCACCGGGATCGACCATATAGACAAGGCCTGCTTTGGGCTCACCGAGTACAGCAAGCTCACGAAAAAGGCAAAGGACTTCTTAAAAACCGCCGAAGACGATATCGGCTGTCCCATCACGCTTATCTCCACCGGGCCGGAACTCACCCAGATCATCGATATCAGGAAAGAATACGCATGAAACGTTCGCTCATGGACATCCTCTGCTGCCCGGTCTGCAAGGGCGATCTCGTGCTCCGGGTTGATGCGGAAGATGAAAAGGAGATCCTTGAGGGCAACCTTCACTGTGCTGCCTGCACAGTCGATTACCCTATCCATGAGGGCATTCCCAATCTCCTCCCCCAGACTCCAGAATAACCGGTGATGTCATGAACTCCCTGCTGCCATTCGAACTTCTGGCGGTCACGGATACGCCTCCTGCGGAGGAGTGGATGACCGAGATCTATCTCAACCGGTCAACTATCAACTCCATCGAAGTTCCCCGGGAGAATGCACATGTCGAGTGCGGGAGCACCCTTAAGGTCAGGTTTGTGAACCGGGGCGCCCCCATCCATATAACGGCAACGACATCCAATGCCGGGATGTTTACTGATTTCTTCCACGAGAACATGTATGTGATCGATGAAGTGATGCTCGGCATACAGTTGAGGAAAGACTGCGCCCCGGGCTTTTTCGACATCGACATTATCGCCGGTTACGGTGTGATGAAAGCCGCTATGAGAGTAGAAGTCATCGTAAAACCCACAAGGGGCCCTCAGGTTCTGGAGAAAGAACCGCCCGTCCATCCCGAAGCCCACGGCCGGCCCCACCTCCTGATGGTAGCGATGGCTGCCGGTCTGATCCTGTACAGCACCTGGTACTATACCAAAATCGAGTTCCTTAATATCGCGGCATTCATCGTCCTTATTGTCGGTGCGCTCTTCGTATGGTACCGACAGACCTGATCCTTGCCGGCGCAGTTCTCCTTCTCGCGCTTGCCGTTGACCGGCTCATTGGCGATCCCCACTCGGCATACCACCCGGTTGCTCTTCTTGGCCGGTTTATCGGCTGGTGGGGTCGGCCGGCCCGCTATTCCCCCTGTGTCCAGCGTGCAGCCGGTGTGTTCTTCTGGCTGGTGACAGTCTGTGTTTTTACGCTCCCGTTCTTCCTGTTTGGGACGTACTCCCCGTGGCTGGTATTTCTTATCGGCGCCCCGTTCCTTCTCAAGTGCTGTTTTGCCTGGCGGTCGCTCGAAGAGCACGCGCTTGGCGTGGTTGCTGCACTTGAAGACGGCGTGGACGCGGGTCGGGAACGGGTGAAACTGATGGTTTCCCGGGAGACCGCGCAGCTTGATACGGAACACATCCGGTCGGCAGCCTACGAGTCCATGACCGAGAACCTCACCGACAGCATTGTCTCCCCTCTCTTTTACTTCGCGCTTCTCTCCTTTTTCGGCCTCGGGCTTCTGGGGGCGGCGGTTTTCCGTGCCGCAAATACGATGGATGCGATGCTCGGGTACCGGGACGAGCGTGCCCGGCTGGGCTGGTTTTCGGCCCGGATGGATGACGTGCTCAACTATATTCCGGCCCGGATCACGGTGTTCTTTCTCATGGCCTGGTTCCTCACAAGGGGTACCTTTACCTCTGCGTGGCGGGTGATGCGCCGGGACGGGAAGAAACGCCCGGGTTTCAACGGCGGTATCGTGATGGCCGCGATGGCCGGCGGCTGCGGCATCCGTTTTGACAAGCCGGGGGTCTACACGATTGGCGACACAGACCGATCGCTTGAGATGGGTGGGCCGGCGATTGTGAGCGCGGTAAGAGCGGTCACCCTGTCGTTTGCGGCAATAGCTGCAGCTACACTTATTTTATTGGCATGGTTGATCCATAGTACTGGTATATGAAACTGAAGAACTGAGA
>JBAZHU010000255.1:0-2628 GCA_041652215.1 Methanoregula sp.
CGGAACATTCTCGTTCGTATTCGGGCTTTTTGCCATTTTTATGGGATTATACATAAAAGAGGAACTGCAAGAGCCCATTATCCCGCCGCACGTGCTTATATTCAAAACCTGCGGGCTCCCGGTAAAATCTGCGGAAACCGTGACTCCCTCGGCAGGCACCCCGGATCAATCGGGCGGACAGACAAACGAGAAATCCCCCAAATAAAAATCAGCCATTTTTTAGGTTTTACCGATCATGCTCCCGGCCTATGATATTGTTGTTGTTGGCGCGGGGCCGGCAGGCTGCGCGGCAGCCGGTGCATGTGCGGAACGTGGGCTCTCGGTGCTCTGTATAGAGGAGCAGGGGAGCATAGGGTATCCGGTGCAGTGCGCCGGCCTCCTGTCTCTTTCGGCTTTCGGGGAGTGCAGGGTTTCCCGGCGATCCATTCTTAATACCGTGACCGGTGCACGCCTTATGTCCAGTACAGGACATGCGCTTGTTATCGATGCAAAAACCCCAAAAGCACATGTGGTGGATCGGGGTATGCTTGACCGCGAAATGGCAGAGGCTGCGGCAGATGCAGGGGCAGAGTTCCGGCTCAAGACTTCCGTATGCGACGTCCGGGAGAACCGTGTGATTACACAAGGGATCAACGGGCACGAGAAATATTCCTTTAAGATCCTCATCGCAGCAGACGGTCCACGGAGCACGATTGCCCGGATTTACGGGATGAGACGGGCACCTGTGTTTCTTGCCGGCATTCAGGCAGAGGGGAGGCTTGACTGCGATCCGGGGCTTGTCGGGATCTTCCCGGATGCATCCCCGGAGTTCTTCGGCTGGGTAATCCCGACGGGGAATGGCCGGGTCAGGGTCGGGCTGTGCGGGACTGCGCAGGTACAGGAACGTTTTTTTGCATTTGTCCGCAGGATCGGTCTTGTGTCCGACATGCACCTGGTCACCGGTACCATCCCGCTGGGCGTGATGCCAAAAACATTTGGCCGCCGTACCCTTTTTGTGGGGGACGCCGCAGGGTTTGCCAAGCCCACCTCCGGTGGCGGGGTCTATACCGGTATCCGTTCTGCACGCCATGCAGCTTCGGTGGCGGCGGCGTGCGTAGAGCACGACACCTTTTCCGATGCAGCGCTCGCGGAATATGAACGGCTCTGGAAGGCAGATACCGGGCAGGAACTTGCGCTCGGGTACCGTCTCTATAAGATGCGCCAGAACCTTCCTTTAGAAACCGTCGACCGGCTGCTCCTTGCCATGGACACTCCCGAAATTATCCGGGAGATCGTGCAGCACGGGGACATGGACCGGCCGGGAAAAATTGCCGGGATCCTCCTCAAAAATCCGTCGCTGTTCCGGTTCCTCTCGCCACTTCTAGTATCCGGTATCCGCTCTCTTTTTTAACAGATTACCGGTAAAATATAAACCGGGAACTGCACCCCGGCTCATTCCCTCACTTGTCATGAACGAAGGGTACGGGGGGTATCCCTCTTTTTTAGCAGACCCCCCGCCAGAGTATAACGTGATCCCGGGAGGGGGTCCGTCAGGGTACCTCACGTGAATTGTCATACCCCCCTGTGGGGCATCATGGGCACGGGAAACGGTATCCCGCACGGTTTACGTCATACGTTTCACAGGAACCTGTGGCAACCGGGACAAAATGTGGTGAGACCCCCGGGGGGGACCTGTCCCGATCCCGGGGATACCCTCCTGGAGGGCCCCGCAGGATTTTAAATGACGGTGGGAGGAGGTATCCCTCCCACCATGTCCAGCCGTCAGCTTTACGGTAAACCCTTGTATGAACCGGGTATATCCCCGGGAATTTCTTCCCTTACGTGCGATCCCCGGCCGCATACCGTATTGCACCGTGGGAGGTTCGGGTTACAGGACCGTTGATACAGACACGTTCTTCCTCTCCCATGATCGACGCATGCCGGAATGATCGTCGTCATCCATGAGATGTTCGCAGAGGACAGGTTGGTGTTTTAAACCGGCGATTTCACCAGAGGGATATAAAAAATCAGGTTTTACCGGGCTTTTGATTTTCATCATATCCCGGTTGTTTCGGTTCAGAACACTGGTGGTTCCATTCCTCGACCGGCAGGTCTTTATGGAGTTTTGGCCAGAGTCGCGACAGGATTACGGTCAGGATAAAGAACGAGATAGTGACAAGTACGATAGCGCCCCCGGATGCAAGGTTGTAGGAGAACGAGAGCTGGAGGCCAATGATGACAGATGCAATGGCAATGGCAATGGCTGCAAGGATGGTACGCTTGAACGGCTGCCTGAGCTGGATTGCTGCAATGGCCGGGATCACCATGAGGCTTGAAACGAGAAGGACGCCGACAAGCCGGGTGGCAACTACGACAGTGAGGCCCACAAGAACGGTAAAGAGGATCTCCAATGCGGTCACCGGCATCCCGGCGACCCGGGCAAAATCCGGGTCAAGGGTTATTCCAATCCATTCTTTCCAGAGCAGGTAGAGGACGGCAAGGACAATCACCCCAAGCACGGCGGCAAGGTAGACATCGTTGTCATTGATTCCAAGTATCGTCCCGAACAGGTAGGAAAGAAGGTCTGCCGGGGCGGACTGGGCGAGGCTGATAAGGATTATGCCGATAGCCAGCCCTGCTGAAAAGAGA
>JBAZHU010000256.1:0-2627 GCA_041652215.1 Methanoregula sp.
GGGACACGTGGTGCCGCTGCCCATGAACAGCTGGCACAAAACCTCTCGACCGTCGCGGTCACGTTCAACAAGGTTCAGTCCGACGAGTACGATCTCCTCGGCTGCTGCTGTTATTTCGGTACGCAGGGGGGGATGACCGCGGCCGCCCGCCATTATTCCGGAAACGAGGTGAAACCGTACTACGGCGATACCCGGGAGCCGGAACATGTCGAGGTCCGGGATCTCGCCGATGAGATCCGGCGCGTCGTGCGGACAAAACTCCTCAACCCGAAATGGATCGACGGGATGAAGGAGCACGGGTACAAGGGTGCAGCGGACATGATGAAGCGCATCACCCGGGTGTACGGCTGGGAAGCATCGACACAGGAAGTGGACGACTGGATCTTCGATGATATCACAACAACATTTGTCAACAACGAAGAGATGCGGCAGTTCTTTGAGAGGGAAAACCCGTATGCCCTGGAGGAGATCGCCCGGCGGCTCCTTGAAGCGGAACAGCGGGGGCTCTGGGATGCGGACGAACAGGTGCTTGACAAACTTAAGGAAAACTACCTTGAGATCGAATCGTGGATGGAGGACCTCGCAGGCGAAGGGGATTTCCAGGGCGGCGGGGTCGATGTCATAACAAAAGATGATATTGCCTCATGGGGAGATTCCATGGAAGGGATCCTTGCAAAAGTCCACGCAAAACACCCGCGGAACCCCTGAACTGCCAAAAAAAGGAGGACTATGAACGCAATCGAGACAACCGGCCTGACAAAATATTACGACAAACTCTGTGCAGTGGATCACCTCACCCTGTCGGTGGACAACGAGATCTTCGCGCTCCTTGGGCCAAACGGCTCCGGGAAGACGACGACCGTTTTAATGCTCACGACCCTGCTTCGCCCGACTGAAGGGAGCGCAGCGATCTGCGGCCACGATGTCGTGAGAGAGGGTGAGGCGGTACGGAAACGGTTGAGTTACGTGCCGCAGGACATGGCCGTTGACATCAAACTGACCGGGCGGGAGAATGTCCTCCTCTTTGCCAACCTCTACGGGATCGCAAAGCCGAAGGACACAACCGACGAGGTGCTCGCGATCATGGAGCTGTCCGACCGGGCCGACGACCTGATCCGGACGTACTCGGGCGGGATGCGGCGCCGGCTCGAACTCGCACAGGCGCTCGTGCACGAGCCGGAAGTTCTCTTCTTAGATGAGCCCACTATCGGGCTCGATGTGGCGGCGAGAAAAAAGATCTGGGAGCATATCCGGCAGCTCCGAAAGAACGGCATGACGATCTTTGTCACCACGCACTACATGGACGAGGCCGACCAGTTCTGCGACCGGGTCGGGATCATAAGCAAAGGCGCAATCGTGGCGCTCGACACACCCTCCGCGTTAAAGGCGCAGCTGGAAAAAGACGTGATCACGGTAAAAATCTCCGGCACCCCCGGCTCGGTGGAGATCGGCGGTGTCCGTTGTGTCGGGCAGCAGAACGGTGAGATCACGTTTACCGCTGACAACGGCCGGGAGGCGATGCCCCTTGTCGCCCGGGCGCTGGAAGCGCAGGGGGTTACAGTCACGTCCCTCTCCATGCGGGAGCCCACCCTTGACGACGTCTTCCTCCACGCGGTGGGAACGGCCGATGAGCCCGGGCATTTCGATTACCAGCAGTTCAGGACAATGTTACGGAGGCGGAAATGAGAGGCATCAGGGAATACATTGCACGGGACATGATCAAATGGTTCCGCAGCCCGGTCTCGGTTGTGTCGATGCTCGTCATGCCGGCGGCATGGCTTATCTTCGTGGGGCTTGCCCTGCCGGTCACGTTTACCGGGAACTACCTGGACTTCATTGTCCCGGGCATTCTTGTCATGACCATGCTCTCATCCTCGCTCAATGGCGGGACGCTTCTGATGTTTGACAAGATCCTCGGGTTCTTGAACAAGTTCCTTGCCCTGCCCACGCCCCGGGAGAGCATCCTGTTTGGCAAGATCCTCTTTATCACGATCCGGGGCGCGATCCAGGCAACGATCATTCTCGTGATTGCTGTCCTCATCGGCGCGACCATCCTCCCGCCCGCCCAGTACGGGATGATCTACCTGATCCTCCTCCTCTTCGGGTTTCTGATGTCCGCGTGTGCGACCACCATCGCGCTCTATCTTGGCGACCATGATTCGTACGCGGCGTTCAACACGATGATCTCCATGCCGATCTTTTTCACATCGAGTGCGCTCATGCCCTACGATGTGATGCCAGCATGGCTGCGGACGATTGCTCACGTGAACCCGTTGAGCTACGCGATCGATGCGGTCCGGGCCGCAGAGGCCGGGGCCGTCCCGGTCCTCCAGATCGGGATCCTTGCGGTTCTCAGCGGGATCGTGATCGCGATCTGCATGCAGATGTTCCGGCGGGTGACGGTATGAGGGAGGATCGTATGAAAGGCGCAGAAAAAATTTACGGGGGATTTTCATGGATAAAACGGTAACACTCATTGGAATCATTCTCCTTTGCTGCGCCGCAGCAGGGGCGGTTGTACTGATTGAATCCGGCCCGCAGGAGAGTGTTGCAGCAACACCGGCTGCTGCCACCACTCCGCCGGTCGCAAGCGCAAACACGACTACGACGCAGGCCGGCTGAGTGGT
>JBAZHU010000257.1:0-2587 GCA_041652215.1 Methanoregula sp.
TTAATAAACCTGTAAAGTTTAAGATAATAAACAAATATGAAATCCCGACCCGCATCCCCCAATCCATCCACAGAAGTATCCCTTCCGGCTCCCGCACGCGATCCCTTTTTCTGGAGAGAACAGTGGCGGCAGCTGAAACTCGCCCACTGCGCTGTGCCCAACTATGGCAATGCCCGGGAGTTCTGGGCGAACAAAAAAATGATCCATACCGTCTATATGAAAGGCAGGAAAAAGAACGACAAAAAAGAAGAGGCACGGTTAACTGCGATGGATATTCCCGATGGCTCCCGCGTCCTTGACATCGGTGCCGGGCCGGGAACCTACGCGGTACCGCTTGCCGCCAGGGGCTGCCGGGTCACGGTCGTCGAACCTTCACCGGTCATGCGGGAGGCACTCGCGGAAAATATGCACGGGCACGGCGTTACAGATATCACGATCATTCCCAAACGCTGGGAAGATGTCACGGTGCATGAACTCGGCAAACCGTTTGACGTGGTGATCGCATCGTATTCGCTTACCATGATGGACATAGGTCAGGCCCTTACTAAAATGCAGACCTGCTGTACCGGAACCATCCACCTCTTCTGGTTCCTGACCCCGCCTGCATGGGTGCAGGTAAACAAGGATCTCTGGCCATTACTTCACGGCGGAGAATTCCCGGGAGAGCCAACGGCTGACTGGCTCTGGCAGGTTCTCTGCGAGATGGGCATCTTTGCAAACGTGCAGGTCGAGATGAAATTCCCGCCGCCTGTTTATGCAACGGTCGGTGATGCAGTCAAAGAATTTACCCGGCGGCTGAGCTGCTCCACCGCAGTTCACGAAGAAACGGTCAGGAATTATTTCCAGTCAGTCCTGCGGCAGGAGGACTGCGGACTGGTTCTCGGCAGGGAAACCCTTGGGGCGCATATCTGGTGGACAACCGGATGCCCGGGAGGATAGCAGGAGATACCTGCCCATGCTACCCTTCATTTACCTCCCATTTATTCCAAAGATTACAAAGGATACGATTGAAATGAGCGAATTTGATGATCTGTTCAACAAGGCAAAAGAATTCCACGGGCATGTCTGTCCCGGCATTGTTCTCGGGACGCGGCTGACCCTTGCGGGGATGCGCGAACTGGGCATGAATCCCCGGGAAAAGAACCCATACCTGATCGTATATATCGAGATAGACCGCTGCGGCTCCGACGCAGTCCAGGCAATCACCGGCTGTTCCCTCGGTCACCGCAGCCTCAAGCACAAGGACTTCGGGAAGTTTGCCGCAACCTTTGTCGATACCCGGAACGGAAAAGCAGTCCGGGTATCGGTGCATGAGAAGAACCGGGCCGAGCACGACAAACTCGACATAAAAGAAGTCATCAAAGTACTTTCAGAAGTCCCCGAAAATGAGATCCTCAAAATCGAACACGTCAGGATCACGATCCCGAAAGAAGACCTGCCCGGGTTTCCCGTGGGAAAAGCCATATGCAGCCAGTGCGGGGAACAGATCTCGGATAACCGGCATACCGTTGTAAACGACAGGGTGCTCTGTAGAAACTGCGCCGGGAAATCGTATTATACGATCCTTAAAAATGCGTGATGATTGGGCCAGGGGAACGGCAACCCGGGACAAATGCAGGTGTGCAGCGGGTCAGTGCATGCGGACGTATCTGAAATCGGCGACAATCGGCTTATTTACGGGAGTTACAGGGATCCTGTCGCCATGAATACCAACATTTTTCTTTTGCAGGCTCCTTACAGGAATCATATGGTGGAAAATCCCGTGCATCTTCTCCTCCCACCGCTCTGCCGCTCCTGCAGGCATCATTATCTTTACGTAACCCCCTCCTGTGCCGCATACCCTGAAAAGATACCCGGGGAGATCCTGTCCGGAAAAGTACGCCACGTGACTCCCTGTCCCGGCGATCAGGGCATACAGTTTGAGAAAATAACCGCAGACCCCGTGTATTTCATGACGGCCGATCCTCCCGGGAAGTGCCTTTTCCGGATTACCGGCGACGGCGGGTATGAAAGGTACGTCCCGATCCTTGATACGTGGGAACTGGATAACGAGATTGTTCTTGCCTTTCTCGAAAACGACGGAGAATTTCGGCAGGTCGATGAATTCGAAGCCAGTGAATTCATTGACTCGGCACAGATCCAGAAGGACGCGATCAATCCCTGTTCGCTCCAGTTCAGGCAGATGATGTACCTCCGCAGCCGGAAACGGGATATCCGGTGATGTGTGCAGGAATTTTATCAAGGCCGGGTTTGTTTATGAAGTACTGGTTCAGGCTTCATGAACTATCAGACCTGTGGGAGACCGGATTATCCTTTAGTGCACTAACGACTCCAGGAAACATGACACCCTTTCCCCCGCAAGAACCGATCCGGCAGGTGAACAACCATTACTGGAGGGATCGCTGGCAGCAACAGAAATGCGCCTGTTCTGCCAACACACCAAATTGCCCCGGATCCCGGTGTTACTGGAGTTGTGAGAAAAATGTGCGGGAGATTTACAAAAAAAGCCGGCAATCTGCATCATGGAACCGCAAAGTTGAGACACAACTTGCGGAGATGAATGTTCCGGCAGGATCGCGGGTACTCG
>JBAZHU010000258.1:0-2581 GCA_041652215.1 Methanoregula sp.
AAAAACAGGGCAGACACGGATCCTCCGGGGATCAGGGGTTCAGGTTCTTGTCGGTCCCGGTATCAGGGATCTCCCCTGCTTCCTCTAAAGGAATCGGTTCCCCGATATCCTCCACCTCGTCTTTTGTGCACCAGACCTCGATTGTGGTGTCGGTGCCGGGGAGATCCCGGGAATAGTCCTGTGCGGTCGATCCCGGCGACATCACGATCCGGCCGGTAAGTTTCCCGTGCGAGAACCCATAGAGTCGGCGGAATGTCCAGGTTTTTTCAAGGATCACCGTGCGTTCGTAGTAGACATCCTGTGCAAAGGTCTGGGTACAGAAGATCCCTTTTTCGACTTCAAAAAGGGTTTCTCTCACGTAGCGACGGATGTACCAGCGCAGTTCAGACACAAGCGAGAGGGCGCTCCCGAGCGTGGCAACCGTAAGATACACCCCGGATGCGATCTTTTTCGGATGGTAAA
Organism: Methanoregula sp.; assembly: GCA_041652215.1. Lineage (GTDB taxonomy): Archaea > Halobacteriota > Methanomicrobia > Methanomicrobiales > Methanospirillaceae > Methanoregula. The sequence continues at coordinate 463 of JBAZHU010000258.1, forward strand.
AACGGAGTGCAAGACGGCTGGTCTCGGATGCAAAAAGCGTGTGGTGGAGATCGATGCAATCCCGCTGGATTAAGAGAATGTTCATCCGGGCGCTCCCGATGTTCCTGCGGATCGCATTGGTCCCCGGCTCAGGTATACATCCGGATATCGGTTACCGTGTCGGCCTTGACTTTGTGCACGGCATTGAGGAAGTCGGGCATCTCTGCTGAAGGTGCATCCCGGCGCACGGCCATCATACCAGCCTCGCGGCAGACTGCCTGGAGTTCTGCCCCGGTAGAGGCATCCGTCATGGTTGCGATGACATCAAGGCTCACGTTCGCGAGATGCATCTTTTTGGTGTGGATCTTTAAGATCTCCAGCCTTGCAGCCTGATCAGGCAGCGGGATCTTGATAAGCCGGTCGAACCTGCCGGGACGCAGGAGTGCCGGGTCAAGCATATCCACCCGGTTTGTCGCTGCCATAATCCGGATCTCCCCCCGGTTGTCGAAACCGTCCATCTCCGCGAGGAGCTGCATGAGGGTCCGCTGCACCTCGGCACTGCCGCTCGTCCCGTCGTTTGTCCGCATACTGCCGACCGCATCGATCTCATCGATAAAGACGATCGCCGGTGCCCTCTCGCGGGCGAGTGTGAAAAGCTCGCGGACAAGCCCGGCACCCTCGCCGATAAATTTGTGTACGAGCTCGCTTCCCGACATACGGATAAAGGTCGCCTTAGCCTCGTGGGCGACCGCCTTTGCGATCAGGGTCTTTCCCGTACCCGGCGAACCGTAGAGCAGGATACCTTTCGGGGGCTCGACACCGATGCGTTTAAAGATCTCGGGCTTGGTGAGCGGGTACTCCACTGCTTCCCGCACTTCCTTGATCTCATCGGTAAGGCCACCAATCTGCGCATAGGAAATCTCAGGTGATTCCTCCAGTTCCATAACCCGGACACGGGAATCGTACACGTTCCCGATCACTTTGACAATCGAGAGCGCGTTGTTGACGGCAACTTTCGTTCCGGCTTTTAACAGCGGACGGATTTCATCGGACGCATGGGTGAGGTACTCCTGGTTGTTCCCCTGCTGGCGGAGATATATCTCGTTGTTCTCCAGAATATCGATGACAACCGCGACAAAGAGCGGCATGCGCTTGAGCTGATTGTTCTCACGTTTCAGCTGCGCATTTTCTTTCTGGAGATCTTCGGCTCTGACCTTCTGTTCAAGGAGCGCCGCCTCAAGCTCGTTGAGTTGGATCTGGTATTTGAGCTCGTTTTGAGGGGCCGCGTTATCGACCGAGGTCTCTTCCATATTACTCTTATATCTGCATCTTCAACCATTTATGTGGTGTGATTTTGATAATTACCGGTCGCAGCATTTCAAGGGGGAGTGGATCAGGCAGACTGCTTGTAAGTCCGGCACCGATATCGTTTTTATCCGGTGTCGATCCCGAAACAGGGGTAATTGTGGAAAGAAATCATCCGCTTGAGGGTACTTCGATTGCCGGTACCGTGCTCGCGTTCCCGTACGGCAAGGGCTCGACTGTTGGCTCGTACGTGCTCTATGCACTCGCCCAAAACGGCCATGCCCCTGCGGCCATCGTGAATACTGAAGCGGAACCCATCATTGCCACCGGGGCGATTATCGGAGGTATACCCATGATTGATCGCCCGGATATCGCCCTTGATCGGCTTATGACCGGGACCTGCGTTACGGTGGATGGAGACCGGGGAACCATGGAGTACGAAGGGACCATTCAATAAGGTATGCTTGCCACATCTCCCTTTTGGACAATGAATGTCCCGGCACCCGTGCAAATTTCGTTTGTACAGGATATTGTTTGCAGATTTCTAATTTTTTTTGGATACGAATAGAGGCCGCTTCACGACGCATCTGGAGCGGGGATCCTTTACCCGTTTTTATCAGTTTTTATTGTCTGGCATGTATGTCACTTCCCTGCCCCGGTCAACCGTGCCAAACGATCGTAACGAACAAATAAAGCAACCCCCTTATCATCTGGTATGAAAGCCAGTGTATTCATGGGGGTTATTTTTCTCATCTGTTGTGCTGTTGCCGTTGCCGGCTGCACGAGTTCTCAGGCTACGACCACACAATCGGGAAGTAACGCAGGTTCATCAGGT
>JBAZHU010000259.1:0-2579 GCA_041652215.1 Methanoregula sp.
CTTGAAGTTCCGGTTGGCAGTCGAAAGGCAGACTTCACCTTCCCCGAGTACTCCCATATGGTAGCCGATGCAGGGGCCACACCCGGGAGTCCCGATCGTACATCCTGCCTCAACAATATCGGCAAGCACCCCGGTCCGGATCGCCTTTTTAAGGATCGCTGCCGAAGCAGGGATCACAATTGTCCGTACGGCCACTTTCCTGCCTTTGACCAGCCGTGCAAACCGTGCGAGATCGGAATACCGCCCGTTCGTGCAGGTGCCGACAAATACCTGATCGAGAGAAAGACCCGCCAGCACCTCCACGGGTTTCACCGTATCCACCCGGTGAGGCACAGCGATAAGCGGTACGACATCGGCAAGATCGATATCAAGTTCCTGTCGGTACATACAGGGCTCAGGTACCTGTGGCACGACATCGTGGCCCCGTTCTTTGAGGTAGCGGACAGTCACCTCGTCCGCATAGAAGAGACCCGCCTTTGCCCCGACTTCTACGGACATGTTGGAGAGCACGAGGCGCTCATCGATAGTGAGATTGTGTGCATCCTCTCCCACAAATTCGAGCGCCTGGTAGATCGCGCCATCCATACCGAGCCTGCCCACACAGGTAAGCGCGAGATCCTTTGCCTCGGCGGCACCGCCAAACCTCCCGGTGAGATTGACACCCACGGATTCGGGAACCCGAAACCACGTTTCCCCCGTCAGCCAGATCGCTGCCATGTCAGTTGCACCGACGCCCGTGGCAAATGCCCCGAATGCCCCGGGGGTGGTACTGTGCGAGTCGGCACCGACAACGATCTCCCCGGGCAGAACAGTCCCCTCACTCATCAGCTGGTGGCAGATCCCGCAGCCGACATCAGAGAAGTGCATACGCGACCTTGTTGCAAAATCGCGCAGCTCGTGCTGGAGGGTTGCCGTCGTGCTGTTATTGGCCGGGGCGATGTGGTCGAACTGGATATAGTATTCTGATTTTTTCCCCAGACGGTGGCCCCCCATATTTTTCCAGGCTTCAAGAGCAAGCACCCCGGTCCCGTCATGGGCATACGCCCGGTCTACCTTCCGGTCGACATACTCCCCTGCGACAGCACCGAGTATCCGCTCAGATAGCGTGCTCATGCAGGAATCTCCTGCTGCGCCCGCCGGATCAGCTTTTTCAGGACCTCGGGAGTTATCGTGTATTTCTGCTCGGAATACTCCTTGACAAGATCGAGCACATGGCAGATCTGGGATTCGGTGAGGGTATACCCGAGCGTTGCCACCACATGTTCGAGCGCTTTTCTTCCGGTGTGCTTACCAAGGATAAAGTGCCGTTCGCTACCCACAAGAGATGGGGGGAAATATTCGTACGTTGCTGGATCCTGCAGGATGGCGGCGATGTGGATGCCACTCTCGTGCGAGAACGCAAGCTCCCCGGTAATAGGCTTATTTTTCGGGAGCGCAATCCCGGAGTATTTTTCCACCCTATGGGAGAGTGTGGAAAGGTGCGAGAGGTCATACCGGTCAATACCTCCTTTCTGCCGTAAGATGACGAGCATTTCCTCAAGCGAGGCATTGCCCGACCGCTCGCCGATGCCATTTACCGTAGTGTGGAGCTGGAACGCCCCGGCCTGCGCCGCAGTGATGGTGTTTGCCACGGCGCACCCCATATCATTGTGGCAGTGGGCGCAGAACGGCCGGTCAACCGAAGAGACAAGATCGGTCATGATCGTACGCATCTCATCTGGGATCAGACACCCCACCGTATCGGCAAAACTGAGCAGGACCGCCCCATGATCGGCTGCCCGCTGGTACACCTCTTTGAGAAACACGATATCTGTCCGTGAGGCGTCCTCAGCGGCAAACCGCACCTGAACTCCGTGATCCCGGGCGAAATCGATCATACGAAGGGCGTCTTCGAGCACCTGTTCGCGGGGTTTTTTGAACTTTAGCCGGATATGGAGATCTGACGTTGGGATAAAAATGGATACCATGTCGACACCGCAATCGATAGCGTCCATGATATCCGGTTCCCGCGCCCGGGCAAAACCGCAGATCCGTGCATCGAGCCCGAGGTTGGCGATAGTCTTCACGCACCTCTTTTCGTTCTCGGAAACTGCCGGAAATCCGGCCTCGATAACCTCGATACCGATGGCATCCAGGGTCCGGGCGATATCCACTTTTTCTTCGCAGGAGAACGACACCCCGGGTGTCTGCTCCCCGTCTCTTAAGGTTACATCACAGATCTCAACATTCCACGGTTTCATGGTGTGCCCCCTGAGGGCATTCTGCTTCCACAACCACCGTCAGAGGCCGGTCCGCAGGGCGGATAACCTCCCGGAGGCGGCGTTCATCTTCCGCACGGCAGATGACCGGATCGGCCCAGGCAAGGTAGGGGACGGGATCGAAGGAGGGCTGCCCACCGGTCATCGCAGCACTGTGATTCTTCATCACGATACACAGGAGCGGAAGTCTCTTTTCATACACATCGATCAGGGCATTGAGGCCTGAGTGGAGCATCGCATAATCCCCGATAAGCGCCACATGCGTACTCTTCGCGGCGACCGCGATGCTTGAACCCATGCCATAACTGGCAACGCCCAGTT
>JBAZHU010000260.1:0-2559 GCA_041652215.1 Methanoregula sp.
GGACGTGCCGGAAACGGCATCGGGAATATCGTCCATAGATATCACCGGTTCTTCCAGGAGGATCATGAATTTCTGGTACGGGTTGTCTTTTTCGTACGCCTTAAGCCGGCTCTCCAGGACATCTGTCGGGAGATATGCAGACTGGTTTTTTTCATCGGGCAGGACTTTTAATGCATCTCCCCCATCAACCACGTAGAAAAAATACTGGCCCGACCGCAATGGAGCGGTATCCGGGATAGTATATTCAGCACCCGAGCTGTCCGAGGAGATCTGCCCGAAATGGGTATAACCTGTCGCTGGAGAGGCGCTGGTGATCCAGATGCCGACACGGCTGCCGGACGATGTTCCGGCATTTATTGTCAGCGGGGCTCCTTTTGCGAGTATGCTGCACCGCGTGTTGAGATCCGGGACGGTGCTGACCGCGAACGTCCCGCCGGGCGAGATATACATCGGCGATTTGAACTCTCCACAGCGGGATGTTTCTGTTACCGCCGGCGTCGGAACGGGCGTCTCTTCCCCACGGGCAAGCCGGACCTGGACAGATACACGATCCCCGCTTCCGGACTCCCCGATCCTGAAGATATAGTCAGCGGGTGCATAGTCCTGCGTAAGGATCGGGACATTCCAGACCGGGCCGTTGGCTCCGTTCTCTACTAAGACGGTTCCCTCTGTTCCGGAATATTCGCCATACCTGACCGATCCGTTTCCTGAATCCTTGCGGGAGAACTCGTACTGCAGGACTGTTCCCGCAGGAAGGGTTGTCGTTCCGGTAAACCCGATGACAGAACCGGCCGTCGGGTTCCCGGGGACGGGATCGATGGCAATACGGTCTATTGCGGATACCGGGCCGGCACAGAGGAGCAATACTCCTGCAACGAGCAGGATCCGGGCATAATGGTGTACACATGGAGTCATCTTTTCTTACATCCTTTTTTTGTTTGTCAGATGACCGTAGGGGGAGTCCCTATAAGGGATTTCTGTGAGGGAATTCACCCGATAATCGAGACCGCCGGTTACATTCGAGTGTTCTCACAGAACTTATATAAGATATCGTCCCGTTCAATTCCTCAAAGGCAGTACCTATGAACCCTGCGAAATGGAGTGCCCCCGGTTGTATGCCGGTTTTTGTCCTGACCGCAGCGTGCGTCTTTCTCCTCGTCGCTCCTGTATCGGCATACTCGCCTCCCTATTTTGCCCACCCCTGGTCCGATAACCCTCCGGCAGGAGAGGCCAAACTTCCGGTCCCGGTGGGGATATGGCAGGTCCCCCCGCTGACGGTTCTTTTGGTATTTACCGTCATTTTCCTGCCGTTCTGCCTGGTACCCCTGGAGATTCTTGTTTCAGGTGCGGGCTTTGTCGTCCTGAACTTCCGCAGGGTCCGGAAAAATGGGGTGTTTGGGAACGACTGCCGGGCGCTGATCTATCGTCATATCGTAATGTACCCCGGCTCGGGGTTTACCGAGATCATGCGGGATCTGCCGGTAAACCGCGGGACGCTGTTCTACCACTTAAATGTCCTCTGCCGCGAGAGGCTTGTCGTTGCTTTTTCCGTGGATGGTAAAACCTGCTATTTCCAGAATGCAGGGAAATTTTCCGATCCGGAAAAGGATGCGATTGCCCGGCTGAGAAACAGCGTCGGCCTCCCGATCTGTGAATTTTTAATTTCCTGCCCGGATGCGTCGCGCCGGGATATTGCGCTGAGACTGAAGACGACCTGTTCTACGGTATCGTGGCATATGCGGAGACTTTGCGCGGCCGGTCTTGCAACATCGGCAAAAGAGGGCAGGAATGTCCGGTACACGCTCACTCCTGTTGCGGCAAAGGTTATCGGCGATCTGCGGGAAGCGGCAGGTAGTGCCGGGTGTACGGATTCCCCGGAACCCCACCCGGTCCCTCCGTGAAAACCGCCATGCCCCTGAAAAGCGGAAACCCCGGGCAGGGAGGGCCGCGATCGGTATCCGCGCCATCGGAACCTGCGTGAAACTGCCTAAAAAAAAGAGCCGCAAAAAACCCGCAACTGTTACGCAGAGAAGACAGCTAAAACGATATCCGCGATCTTTTCCCGACGGGATCTTTTCACCAGCCGGCATGGCAGCACATACAGAATGCGGGCGTAATCCGTCGGGGTACCGGGCCATGGCAGATTGCAATGGACTAAAAATTCCGGGATGCAGATCCCGTGGGATGATAAAAACCGGATTCCTGCTTTGGGAAAAACCGTGCGCCCGATACGACCGGTAGACAATCTGGCGAGAAATCGTTTATGCCATGAACTGTTATAGGGATCGTATCCAGGAAAACCGGTGCGATGATGAACGTTTTTGCAGGGGATCCTTTTTACCGGAAGAAGCGTTTGTGGCTGCCGTCACTTGGGGTACGTTGCACGGCGTTTTTTTTAATAAGGCACCCCCGGGTTTCCCGCAGGAAGTGTGATCCCTGATGATCCGCGAACGTATGGGGTACCGGCGCCTTGCGGTCGCGCTCCTCCTCCTTGCAATATTTATCCCGGCCGTAACGGCAGACGGCATGACGTTCCTTGGCGACCCGGACATGATGCTC
>JBAZHU010000261.1:0-2545 GCA_041652215.1 Methanoregula sp.
TCCCATTGAGAAGGGAGAGTGCCTCGACCCGGTGAAAGGCGAGTATACCGGGATAAACGAGAGCGCAAAGAAGCGGTCTCTTGGTACCGTGCACCGGGTTTATCTTTACAGCGCATTTGCCTACCCGCACACGTCCTGCGGGTGTTTTGAGGGGATCGCGTTCTACATTCCTGAAGTGGAGGGGTTCGGTATCGTGATGCGGGGATACAACGATGTGACCGTGAACGGCCTGCCGTTTTCGACGATGGCGGACTCAACAGCCGGTGGCCGGCAGGTGGACGGATTCCACGGGATCTCGCTTGAGTACATGCGCTCCCCCAAGTTCCTTGCGGCCGACGGGGGGTATGCCCGGGTCGCGTGGATGCCCTCTGACTTAAAAGAGCAGATGCGTGAGTTCATTCCCGCAGATCTCTTTTCCCGGATAGCCACAGAAAAAGATGTCAGAACGGTTAGTGAATTAAGGGATTTTCTCTCTATGCATGCACACCCGGTTATGGGGCGGTGGGAGGCAGAAGCGGACGTACCGGTAAACGGGATAAAACCCGGGATGCAGGTTTTTTCCGGCGGGGACTTTCCGATTACCTCCGGGGGTTTTAAGATAATCTTCAAGAACGCCCGGATCACGGCAGATCGTGTGATCATCGAACCGATCCAGCCCAAAAAACCGGGAGCTGATAAAAAATGACTGTCCCTGATCCTCATGACGAGAACCAAAAGCGGGATGCGGCGCAGGTACAGGATGCTCTCCCCCGGCTCCTTGCAATGCTGTCCGGCAAAAAGCGGATCGAACTTGAAAATTTTTCGATGGATATCGGCGACCTCGAACTCTGGATCCCAACAGCAACCGGCGCAGCCCCGGTGGGATCGCCCGCTCCGGCACACCAGAAGCCTGCGACTCTTTTTACCGAGACCTTTACCCCGCCACTCGAAGAATTCGTGGGACGGATCCATGAGGTCCGCCTCGGTGCCACAAAAAGTGAGGGGGGCAGCCGGAGCAGGTCTCTTGTTATCGGAGGATCAAATTACCCGCCGTTTGTCAGCGCCGACCGCCTGCCGGTTCACCCGCCGGTCTTTGCACTCGATGTTTTTGACATGGCGGTGCCGCTCACAAAAGTTCTCAAGGAAAATGTTAAAGATGTGATGAACGATCCTGCTGAATGGGCCCGGATGAACGTGAAGAAGTACGGTGCCGATATGATAACCGTCCACCTCATGTCCACCGATCCGCTCATCAGCGATGCATCGCCGGCCGCAGCGGCACGGACTGTTGAAGAAGTACTGCAGGCTGTCGATGTCCCGTTAATAATCGGAGGGTGCGGAGATCCGCATAAAGACGCGGCAGTCTTTTGCAAGGTAGCAGAAATTGCCGATGGCGAGAGGCTGCTTTTGAATTCTGTCACGCTCGCCATGACCGAGACAAAGACGCTTGATGTGGTCGCACGGGCGGCAAAAGAGCATGGCCACGCGGTGCTTGGGTTTACCGGTCTTGAACTCAACAAGGCAAAGGAACTCAACCGCCGGCTCTACGAGTACCTCCCGCCGGAAGATATCGTGATGGACCTCACGACTGTCGCGCTCGGGTACGGGCTCGAGTACTCGTTTACCATCCACGAGCGGGCCCGGCATGCGGCACTGATGGGAGACACTGAACTCCAGCAGCCAACGATCTCCGCGTCCACCAACGCGTGGGCGGCCCGCGAAGCGTGGATGAAGATGGATAAAAAATACGGCTCTCGGGGACTTCGCGGCCCGCTCTGGGAAACGATAAATGCGCTTACGCTTCTCCTTGCCGGGGTCGATATTTTCATGATGATGCACCCGGCTGCCATACGGACGTGCAAGGATACAATCCGGATGTTTGCAGAAAAAGATGCACCGGTACCGGAAGATGTTGCCCGCTGGGCGACGATGAGGATCTAATGGGGGGTTTGAGGTAATGTCAGAACGCGAACCTAAAAAGACCATAAAAGAGATCAGCCCCATCGATGTGTACAAACTTCTTCCCAAGACCAACTGCAAAGAGTGTGGCGAGGCAAACTGCATGGCGTTTGCGACGCGGGTGGTCAACGGGGAGCTGGCAATTGACAACTGCCCGCCGGTCACAAAGGAAGAATACCGGGTCAATTTTGGCAAACTCGAAGACCTCATGGCTCCCCCGGTCAGGACTGTTGTCATCGGAACGGGTGACCGGGCCATGAAACTGGGCGGGAAATATGTCCTGTACCGGCACGAGTTCACGTACCAGAATCCCACGCCGATTGCACTTGACCTGTCCGATGACCTGTCCGATGAGGAACGCACAGCCCGGGTCAGGGCCATCGCGGATTTCTCCTACAACTATATCGGGCGCGAACTCCGGCTGGATGCAATTGCAATCCGCTCGACCCGGCACGATCCGGTCGCATTTGCATCTGCGGTTACTGCTGTCGCTGCCCTCACCGATCTGCCGCTTATTCTCTGCACCTACGATGCGGCGATTATGGCTGCCGGCCTCGCTCATATACGGGAACGCCGCCCCCTCCTCTATGCAGCGACAAGGATAACT
>JBAZHU010000262.1:0-2541 GCA_041652215.1 Methanoregula sp.
GATTGAGTACGTGAAGACCGGGATCACGTTGAGGCCGGCCTCTTCGAGGGCCCTTATCAGGGCGTCCTCGATTGAACAGTTGGACGAAGCCCAGGCAACCCGGGAGAAGAGGACCGCCACCCACGGGCCGTCGCGTGCACGCGGGGCATACCAGGCCCGGTAGTCCCCTGCCGTGAGAAATACTTCCGGTGCATCAGGATGGTAGAGCCCGTCCCATGGGACCGGGATCGGGGGGATCACCGTTACGTCCCGGCCAAGCACGGTCTTTTCGATATACAAAAGGAGGTTTTTGAAATTTTCTTCCCCGTTGTTGGTGAGGTAGGTCTGGCAGGTGGCGACAACCGGGGTCTCCACAGTTGAAAGCCCCCACGTGAGGGGATCGGTTCCAAGGCAGATGACCGGCACGGTTTTCCGGATCTCTTGTATCTCCTTATCCAGACACTCCCAGAACATATCGGAGGTGTGGTACAGCAGCACGATGTCAGATTCCCGCATCGCACGAAGAGCATCGTCCATCTTTTCCGGATAATCCTCAAGCACCCGGTTGGGAAATATGCGGAGTGTGCAGCCGGTCGCTGCCGCTGCACGTTTAAGTATGGGGGAATAGGATCCCCACATGACCGCGGTCATTCTCATATCTTTTAATTCTCCCCAGGTTTTTGCCGTCCGCCTTTTCATGGGGCAGGCCGGGTCTTCCCGTTTTTGTATAACGATTTTTTTAAAATTTAACACGAGTTAGTAATAGAATTGAAAAATGAAATATTTAATACACTATGAAATGATATTGTGGTGAAAAGATCATCATAATTCCAATATTTTTATCCGGTGACATACATGCCTCACTTCAACGAGATCTACCCGTTTTCAGCGATTGTCGGTCAGGAACAGATGAAAAAGGCGCTCCTCTTAAACGCCATCAACCCGAAGATCGGTGGCGTGCTTGTCAAGGGTGAGAAGGGAACGGCAAAATCCACAGCAGCCCGGGCCCTCGCGCACCTGCTTCCGGACCGGCTGGTGGTGGACGGGTGCATCTTCGGCTGCGACCCGGTGGATAAAAAGGCGATGTGCCTTGACTGCCAGAAGAAATACCCGGCCGTAAAAACGACAACGGCAGCGATGCGGGTCATCGAACTGCCCATCAGCGCCACCGAGGACAAGGTCGTGGGCAGCCTTGATATCGAACACGCGCTAAAGACCGGCGAGAAAAAGTTCGAGCCCGGTATCCTCGCGCAGGCCAACCGGAATATCCTGTACGTGGATGAAGTGAACCTCTTGAACGATCATATCGTAGATGTCCTGCTGGACGCCGCCGCGATGGGCATGAACTTTATCGAGCGCGAGGGAGTTTCGTACGTCCACCCGTCCGCGTTCATCCTGATCGGGACCATGAACCCCGAGGAGGGCGAACTGCGCCCGCAGCTCCTGGACCGTTTCGGGCTCTGCGTGGAGATCGTCGGGATCCACGATGCAGAGACCCGGGTCGAAGTGATCCGAAGGCGCCGGAAGTACGACGACATGCCGGAAGAATTTATCCGGGTATGGGAGCCCGAAGAGCAGGAACTGCGCGAACGTATCGTTTGTGCACAAAAACTCCTGCCAAATGTCAGTGTTTCTGACGATATGCTCACCATGATCGCACAGATCTGCATCGACATGGCCGTGGACGGGCACCGGGCCGATATCACGATGGCAAAGACCGCGGCGACGATAGCGGCGTACAACAACCGGACCGATGTGAGCGAAGAGGATGTCCGCGAAGCAGCGGCCCTCGTCCTTGCCCACCGGATGCGCCGCCGGCCGTTCTCCGAGCAGCAGATGGACAAACAGAAGATGGAACAGTCCATCCAGAAATCCCAGAAAGAACGCCAGCAGCCACAAGCCGGACACAACCATCCTCACGACCAAGGCCCGCAGGAGAACAAGACACCTGACGGAGCGACCACCAAGCAGTTCGCGGAAGGTTCGCCTTTCAAGCTCAACCAGCAGCCCCTTGCCACCCCGCGAAGGATCGATTCTTTCAGGCGTGAGGGAAACGGCCGAAGGAGCGTGACCGAATCCCGGGACGGGAAGTATGTTGGATGCCGGATCCCGGAGACCCCCGGCCCCGACATCGCGCTCGATGCCACGATCCGCGCCGCCGCCCCGCACCAGTTAGAACGGACAGGATCGCTTGCGATAAAGATCGAGACATCGGACCTGCGCGAGAAAGTCCGGGAGCGCAAAATGGGAAACACGGTACTGTTCGTGGTCGACGCGAGTGGCAGCATGGGGGCACAGCAGCGGATGACCGCAGTGAAGGGTGCGATCCTCTCGCTTTTAATCGATGCCTACCAGAAGCGTGACCGGGTCGGGCTTGTTGTGTTCCGTGGACAGGGGGCCGAAGTTCTCCTGCCCCCGACATCGAGCGTAGAACTGGCACGAAAATACATGCAGACGCTTCCGGTTGGGGGGAAGACGCCCCTTGCCCACGGGCTTGCCCGGGGATTTGAGGTGATCCAACGGGAACTGATGATCAACCATCACACAATTCCGAAAATGATC
>JBAZHU010000263.1:0-2532 GCA_041652215.1 Methanoregula sp.
GACATCTCACCCTCTCCTGATTTTGACCAGTGTCAGGACATTCCGGTGATTTTTATACCGGTAGGTTACGATATCCATGACCCGGCGTACGAATAAGATGCCCAGTCCCCCGATACGCCGTTCTTCAATACCGAGCGTGATATCCGGCTCCGGTACGGAAAGAGGGTTAAATGCCGGGGCTGAATCTGAAATTTCAAGAGAGACCTGTTCGGGCGACGCCTTGCACCGGATGCCAATCGAACCCTCTTTCCCGCGATACCCGTGGTTAATGATATTGACGATGATCTCTTCAAGTGCCAGCCGGACATCAAGGATCGCTTCCGCTGAAAATTCCTGTGCACTGAGGATCCCTTCGATATCTTCAGTGACCCGGTCAATCTCGTCCGTTTGTGCCGGTATGACAATATCCAGGTGGTTCATGGCTCGTTACTGTACGCGTATCACCATGAGGGTGATGTCATCGTACTGCGGAGCGTTGCCGGAGTACGTGTTCACATCATCAAGAATGCGTGCGAGGATATCCTTTGCCGAACGGTCGACCGATGCCCGGATAATCCCGTGCAGCCGGTCTTCCCCGTACATCTCCCCTTTCTCGTTGTTTGCCTCGGTGATGCCGTCCGTGTAGAGTACCAGCACGTCGCCCGGTAAAAGCGGGCAGACCTTCGATTCGTACGGTGTACCTTTCACCGCGCCCATGGCCATCCCGGTCCCTTCAAGTTCCGATATCGTCCCGTCCAGAGCGTGGTACAGGATCGGCGGGTTATGCCCGGCGTTTACGAAGGTTATCGAATGCTTCTCGTGGTCGAGGACGCCGTAGAAGAGCGTGACAAACATTCCCGCCGTCGCGTCGGCCGCGATCAGGTTGTTTGCGTCATGGATGGCACGTGCCGGCTCGTCGCGGTGCCAGGTCGCGTTGACCCGGACGATAATCCGGGACAAGGCCATGAAAAGCGCGGCCGGTATTCCTTTCCCGGAGACATCGGCTATCAGAATTCCCATGCGCTTGTTGCCGAGGCTGACGACTTCAAAGGGGATCACATCGAAGAAGTCCCCGCCGACCTCTTTTGCCATCACGCTCTTTCCCGCGACATCGAATCCTTCTACCTTTGGAATGGTTTTGGGGAGGAAACTCTGCTGGATCTCGGCTGCGATGGCCAGTTCCGTGTTCTTTCTTGCCATCTCACGCACGAGGGTGTCCCGCTCAGACTGCATCCTGTGTTCGTTTTCAAGGTTTTTGATGATGAAGGCAAAGATCAGAACCCCGATGGCATTCGCGAGCACCATCGGGATCCAGATGGTTTCAACAAGCGCGAGGGCGGCAGAGAACGGCTGCGCGATAATCAGCGTTAAGAGCATGTGCAGGCTCTCCATGAGCACGGCAAAGACGACCGCAATGAGGATCGGGACGAACCGGCGCTTGTTTGCGAGCCAGATAAGTCCCCCGAAGAGACCGGCCAGGATCGTGGCGATGATGCAGGGGACGACCGTGAACCCGTCAAGAGTCGCACGGTACGCGGCGCCGATGAGCCCGGCCCCGAGGCCGACGACCGGGCCGCCCACGAGACCGCCGACCATGGGCCCAAGGTCGCGGACGTTGATGACCGCACCCATGATCTCGATCCCGCCCATGGTGCCGTAGATGGAGAGGGCGCCAAAGAACAGGATGAGAAATACCTGGACTTTGATTACGGGATGGCCGTCAAGGACACGTGAGAAGAACCTGCTCCGGGTCAGCAGGTACGCCGCGACAACTATGACGCACATCAGCTGGATCATGGCGAGGAATAGGGTGAGGAAGGTATCTGCCATGGGAATATTTCCGTGTTAAGGGTGTTTGCGGGGATGGGATTTAAGGGGAGGGGATAGTATCCCATGAGGACAGATTTGCCGGCGGGGATGCCGTCACGGATCTCGTCCCCTGCATTTTTTTTTGTACAAGCCAAACGTGATGGACTAATCCCTGCGCGGTGTATCCTGTAAAATCTTCTTGTCGTGAGACAAAGAAACTCCTTTATGCAATCCCCCCCGGCCCTCGTCTTCGATCTCGACCGGGACACTCAGCGACCCGGGGACCGGGATCTGCCGCAGCATGAATTACTCCCTTGAGGCGTTTGGCTACCCGCCCCTCACCGAGCAGGAGGTGTCGCGCTACATCGGCCCGCCCATAGAATCCACATTCCGTGAGATCACGGGAGAGACCTCGGACGAGCGCATCGCTGAAATTATCGCCCGGTTCCGGGAACGGTACGGCAGGGCCGGCTACGCGGAGAACACGCTCTACCCCGGGATTTCCGAACGTATCCGGGATCTTGCCGCCCGGGGGATCACGCTTGGGGTCTGCACCTCGAAACGTGCCGATTTCGCGGAACAGATCCTCGGGATGTTTGGCCTGCGCGACTGCTTCTTATTTGTCAGCGGGGGCGATATCGGGATCCGGAAGGCAGAGCAGCTTGGCGGGCTTCTCGCGGCCGGCGCAATCGACCGGGCGGCTGTGATGATCGGCGACCGGGCCGTGGATATCCTTGCTGCCCG
>JBAZHU010000264.1:0-2532 GCA_041652215.1 Methanoregula sp.
GACATCGGTATTCTTTGCAAGCAGGGTTTCGAGTGCGTCCGGGTCATTGTACGGCACCTGCCGGGTATGGGCGACAAGGTCTGCAAGCACACCGGCAGAGTCGGGAACGCCCATCGTTGTTGCACCTGAGCCGGCTTTCACAAGCACCGCATCGTGGGCGCCGTGGAACCCCCCTTCGATCTTTACGATATCGGATTTCCCGGTAAACCCCCGGGCAAGCCGGATTGCCGCCATCGTTGCCTCAGATCCGCTTGAGACAAACCGGGCCATGTCCATGCCCGGGTGGTCGCCGGTGATAAGCCGGGCAAATTCCGGCTCGTTTGCAATCGGCGTGCCGTACAGCCAGCCCTTTTCGAGCTGGGCGGCGATCGCTTTTTTTATTTCCGGGCGGGCGTGGCCCAGGAGCAGGGGGCCATAGGCCATGCAGCAGTCGATAAGCGTCGTACCGTCGACAGTAAAAATATGCGAACCCTCGGCATGGTCCGTGTAAAAAGGATATGGTTTTATTGCCCGGACCGGGCTTGAGACACCGCCGGGCATCAGGGTTTTTGCCTGCTCGAAAAGTTCCCCGCTCTTCATTTACAGCCACCCGCATGCATCGTAGGCAAAGTAGGTGATGATGAGATCGGCCCCCGCACGCTTGATGCAGGTAAGCGTCTCAAGAACGGTCTCTTTCTCTTTTATCCAGCCGCGCTCGGCGGCTGCCTTGATCATGGAATACTCCCCGCTCACCTGGTACCCGGCAACCGGGAGGCCGAGCGTGGCAACTTCGGCAAGGATGTCGAGATAGGGACCGGCAGGTTTTACCATCAGGATATCGGCGCCTTCATCCATATCGAGCCGGGATTCGAGGTATGCCTCCCGGTTGTTCGCCGGGTTCATCTGGTACGTGCTGCGGTCGCCAAACGAGAAGCCCGACCCGGCGGCCTCACGGAACGGGCCGTACAGGGCAGACGAAAACTTGGTCGAGTACGACATGATGAGCACGTCCTCGTACCCCTCGCTGTCCAGCGCATGTCGGATCGACCTGACCATGCCGTCGAGCATGCAGGACGGGGCAACGATATCGGCGCCGGCCTCAGCATGGCTGATTGCAATACGGTTCATCAGGAGCAGGGACTCATCGTTCAGGAGATCCTTTTCTCCACAGCGTGTCCCGCCAACGATCCCGCAGTGCCCGTGGCTCGTGTACTCGCAGGCGCAGACATCGGTGATGACCACCATGCCGGGATACGCGGCCTTGATCCGCCGGACTGCCTGCTGCACGATCCCCTCAGGATCGTATGCACTGGTCGCTGCCTCATCTTTAAAGGCCGGAACCCCAAAAAGCAGGATGGCCCGGAGGCCCCGCTCCCACATCTTCCCGGCGATGCCGGCGATCTCCGCGACCGGGTACCGGAACTGCCCGGGCATGGACTCGATCGGTTGCGGGGTTGTTGCGGTCTCATCAACAAAAAGGGGAGCGACGAGATCGTTCCTGGAAAGGGTCGTCTCACACAAAAGCGGTTGGACATTGCGGGAGCGTACCCGTCTCATTCTTCGCTCAGGAAACATGCGCACTATACCTCGAACGTTGATGATTAGAGATTGCAGATGCATCGTATTTATGGTTATCAGGACAGGGCGGTCCTTACGGCAGACTAACGGCAGGCAATATATTTCCCGTTTTAAAGTTCAAACCTGTAGACATGCAGAGATCCCTCATTATCGGCCTGTGCCTGATCGTGTGTGCCGCCCTCCTTGGTGCCGGCTGTATATCCAATCCCGGTACCGGGAATGTTTCAGCCACCGGCACGGACGCGACTGTTTCCCCGGCAAACATCTCGCTTGCCCCGCTCGCACTCGGACCGGCCGATGTTCCGGCCGGCTCCACGCTTACCTCCGCCCGGCAGAAATCGGCAGATGAGGTGAGCACGCTTGCAAAAGATCTCGGGTGGCAGCAGGGATACGTCATTATCTACTCCACGCCAGCGAACAGTACGGGAGGGCCGGCTCTAATCACCCAGACCCTTACGGTTTATTCCAAAAAGAGTATGGCCGATATTGTTGCCCTTGTTGATTCCAGTGAGCGGCAGCAGAAAGGCCTTGTCTTCTCCCGTCTTGCGCTGCCTGCAACCGGTGCCGATACCATTGCATTCTCTGCCGCGCCCGTTACGGTGACGCCGACTCTTACAACAACCGGCGGTATGGCCGTGCCGGCGCAGGGTACCGGCACATCCACACCGGCAGAGGGCTATAGCGAGGTCATCTTTGGAAAGGGAAACATCCTTGAAGTGATCCGGATGAGCGGACCCGGCACACAGTACGACACGCTCAAAGCACTCGCAGAGACCGCATACGCAAAATCCGGGTAACCGGGAGAAATACTTTTTTTATTGCAAATGGCCGGTTCAGGTCGTCTGCTTCATCACGAACCGGTCTTCCCCTTCGCCAAAATAGGCCTGCGCAAGGGATTCCTGCACGAACCCTTCCCGCAGGTACAGCCGCACGGCCGGTTCGTTTTTCGGGGCAACCGTGAGATAGATCGTCCGC
>JBAZHU010000265.1:0-2531 GCA_041652215.1 Methanoregula sp.
TCGCAGATGTGAACGGGAGCCTGACCGTCACGGTGGGGAAGAGACCGGCAACCATTAACCTGTCGCCGTGGGACGGAAACACCTTTGCCGCCACGCGCCCCGCATACGATCCGGTGTTCGATGGCAGGGCCATGTTCAATACAGGATCGGACGGTACGATCCGGTACCTGAACATAACAACCTTGGGCGAGGAACCGGGCAGGCCCGAGACGTTTGACCGGACCGGGGTATAGGGAACCGGCGGGGATCCCCGTCTCTCTTACCGTTTTCCATCAGTTTTTTTAACCCCCGGATAAAGTACAATGCACGTGCAAAATCTCGACCTCATCCTCACGCTGACCGGTGGGTTTGCTGCAGCCGTAATATTTGGCTACCTCACCCATCGTATCGGACTTTCTCCCATTGTCGGCTATCTGATGGCCGGGATCGTGGTGAGCCCGCACACGCCCGGGTTTGTTGCCAACACGGAACTTGCCCAACAACTGGCCGAGATCGGGATTGTCCTCCTTATGTTCGGTGTCGGCCTGCAGTTCCATTTTAAGGAGTTCTGGGCAGTCAAACGCATCGCCCTCCCCGGGGCCATTATCCAGAGCCTGGTGACGGCTGCGCTGGGTGCAGTGGTCATGCATGCACTCGGCTGGGACTGGCGGGCAGGGATCGTCTTTGGTCTTGCCATATCGGTTGCGAGCACGGTCGTCCTTACCCGGATTCTCTCGGACAACAACCAGATCCATACCCAGACCGGCCACATTGCCCTGGGCTGGCTGGTCATGGAAGACCTGTTTACCATCTTTGTCCTCGTGCTGCTCCCGGTCCTTTTCGGCCCGGATGTTGTCGGGGCAACCGGTATCATCACCGCGTTCGGATTTACCCTCATAAAGATCCTCGTTCTGGTGGTCTTTACCTTTGCCATCGGCGGGTGGGTGATCCCACGGATACTGGTAAGGATTGCAGATACCAAATCCCGGGAATTATTCACCCTTGCAATCCTCGCCATCGCCCTGAGTATCGCGGTCGGATCTTCCTTTATGTTCGATGTATCGATGGCGCTCGGAGCGTTCCTTGCCGGGATGATTGTCGGGCAGTCTGAGTTCAGCCTCAGGGCCGCAACCGAGGCACTTCCCCTGCGGGATGCATTTGCCGTGCTCTTCTTTGTCTCGGTCGGGATGCTCTTTGACTGGAACAGCCTGATCCTGTCACCGGTTCTTATTCTTGCCGTACTTGCGATTATCCTTCTTGGAAAACCGCTGGTGGCGTTCCTCATTGTCGTCCTGATGCGGTACCCGTTCAAGGTTGCACTCTCTGTTGCGCTCGTGCTCGCCCAGATCGGTGAATTTTCATTTATTCTTGCTACGGTTGGGGCGGGCATGAATATTCTTCCCGCAAATGCCCAGAACATTCTTGTGGCAGCGGCAATCATATCGATCACGATAAACCCGCTCCTGTTCCGGGCCGGCAGCCGGATAGAGCGCTGGATGGACAGGAATGCCCCGGGTCTGGTGAACTGGATCGATGCGAGGGCGTACTGCCTGTCGGATAGGGACGCAGAGGAGCCTCTTCAGCCCGGATCGTCCCATGCCATTGTGGTGGGGTACGGACCGGTGGGCCAGACCGTTACGCGGTTGCTCCAGGAGAACAATATCTCGGTAACCATCGTGGAGCTGAATGTGCAGACCGTGATGGCTCTCCATTCACGAGGTATCAGGGCAAAATACGGGGATGCAACCCGCATCGATACGCTCGCGGCTGCCGGTGTGGCAACGGCAGATGTTCTGGTGATCAGTGTTTCGGAGTTCCAGGAGGGTCGCGATATCTTCCGGCAGGTCCGGGAACAAAACCCGCAGATCAGGATCATTGCCCGTTCCAACTATCTTTCAGAACAAAAGGAGTTGCTGGATGCAGGAGCCGATGTTGTCTATTCTGCCGAAGGTGAAGTGGCGCTGGCGGTAGCCGAACGGATCTTAAAGCAGTACGGGGCAACTCCGGACCAGATAGACCGGGAACGCAATCGCGTGCACGAAAGTCTTCTTGCCGCTCAGATCCGACCGAAAAAGGATGAACCCTTCCGGTTCTGGCCATCCTGGCTCCCGTGGGGCCAGACAAGTGGGAAGAAATAGGCAAATAAAAAAATCCGTGACCCGGCCAGGGCATCGCACGATGCCGGTGCGCCTCAGGAATGAGAGAATAATTCCGTAATTTTTTTGGTGTTTTCCCGCACCGGGGGTATCTTCACGGCGAGTGTCCCTTATCCGGCAGGGTGATGCCTGACGGTCTGATATCGTATTACGAACAGGAACGGTTTTTGAAGGGGAACGCACCCCGATAAGATGAAAGGAGGTCCGGGGCCGGGCGAATTTTTTTTAGAGATGGAGAATTCCTCTTTTTTAGTTTTAAAAGAGAAAGGAAGTTCTCATTTTTTTGGGGGGTCAGAACCGCACATGGGGGGGAGGGGGGTAGCCCCCTACCCCCCCTCTTTCATTTTTCCAGGTGGGGGGTACCCTCCCCCCCATGTGCCGGGCAATGTGGGGATC
>JBAZHU010000266.1:0-2525 GCA_041652215.1 Methanoregula sp.
AAATGCATGAAACGCAGTTGTCACATGTACATCCAAATATCACATGTACATCCGATATTCGCATGTACATGTGACAAAAATCCGGCAGCTCACGCCGGACGAACCGTGCAAGGGGGGGTAGGGGGGGCCCTCATGAAAAAAGTGCGGGCGGCAATTTTTCTGCGGGCAATGAAGGGATCCCCTTGGGGGTCTCACCAGATCGGGCAAGGGCCGGCTATGGTGGCGGCGGGTGCCTGAACCTGCAGAGGGTTCAAATTGGAGCAAAGATGCTTGTCACAATTTACAGCCACATCAGGGAAACAGCCGGATAGTGTTGGCACACGTGGAGAATATACCGATCACTGGGGGAAAATCTCCGAAAGACCGGGCACGGCGAGAGTGGTAAGCACGGTGCCTACCGAGATTTTAAAAATATCTCAACAGGTATCTCAGAAAAGCCGCAGGTTCTTTCCCTGTGTTGGTTTGTTTAAGGATTGTGCGCTTTTTTATCCACAGCCTGCGGTTTTGCAGGTACAGGTTTAAGCGGCCGTGATTTTTTTACCTTGTAGTAACTGAGGGGGTGGCTGACCTTTTCGCAGAGTGGATCCCGGTGGACGCAGAGACCGGTTGTCTGCATCGCCGCGCAGGCCGGGGTCGTGTACTCGGTGCTGGACCCCCCGCGCCCGGTGATATGCTCGACCTGGTACATGGTCTTTTCAATATCGAAATCCGGGGAACGGGCATAGAGTTCCGCAATCCCGGTCTTGTCCATGCCGATGTTGTGCAGGAACGCCGTCAGCGAGAACCGACCGGCATGGGTAAGGTTAATGCCTGCTGCAAGTGCGGCAATAAGCGCCTGCATGCAGGGAGGAAATGCACCTTCCTCTACCTTCCCGAACTGCCGCAGCATCTGCTCCTGGTATGCCTTTTTGATCTCTGCTGCCCGGGGGGCAAGAATCTCGCAGATCTCTTTTGGCACCCGGTGCGGGAGGTCGCGGCGCAGGAGTACGCGGATCCGCTCCCGCAGGAGTTCGTAGCGCTCGTTCTTGTTGATCGCTACAAATCCCCGGTCCACGCGCCGGTTGATGAGCCGGTACCGGTCATCGTGCAGGGGAGCAACGAGTTCGACATAATCGGGAACCGGCATCCGGTCCTGCGCGATCCTGATACCCAACTCGTCAGCAATGGCAACCCAGAGCCGGGAGTACTCGCCATCCTCCTGCACGTAACTGTTGTTCCACTCCTCTTCATCCACGAGAAATGAGTAAGCACGTTCAGCCTCGTACCGGGTGAGACGGTCGATTAGTTGCTTGTCGTTGACGCAGGAAGCGATGATCCGAGCGAGCGCATACGCGGCAATCTCGTCCTCGGGCGTATCGCACACTTCGGGGGCACGAGCCTTTTTCGGGCTGACCGCATCCTGGATACGACTGACTGCCCGAGAGACCAGAACCTCTCCCTGAGGTGTTCCAAGAAGGGTACCAAGCGAAGCGAAACGGGACCTGATGGGATCCTGTGCTTTTTTTAAAAACGGAAAATGGGAAAGTTCCTTGCCGGAAGGCACAAACTCCATTCAGTCAGCCTCAATCCGGGGCGCAAGCAGGTACTCCACGTGCCCGTTGCCGCCCGCAATATCAAAGGAGAACCGGACCGGGTGATCCACGCCAAGGCAGACCTCGACTTCGGACGCCCTGGACATCACCTTACCCATGTCCCTGAGGTAGTCAAGGGAGAAGAGCGAGCGTGCCTCGACCGGGGTAAGCGATTTGAGTTCATCCTTGCCGAACTCACGCTGGATATGATCGGTATCGCCTTCTGCGACCATGAAAAAGGTCTGGTCCTTGGGGTTAATCCCCATTGCAATTTTATCCGAGATTACCGCAGCCGCTTTGATCGCGTTGTTGAGATCCTCCCCGGAGATAACGATTTTTCCCGGGAGATTGATGGTCGGCGAGTTGGGGTCTTTTCGTATCGTGTTCGTGTCCAGAAGGGTGATAGAATAGTGGTAGCCGTGGACGCTGACTGCCATTTTCTGGGCATTGTCTGCGAGCTCAAGACTGATGAGGTCGCCTTTTCCGCCCATGTTAAAGATGTTCTTCATCTTGGAGATGTCGACCCCGATTTCACTTTGCGTTGCCTTGAACGTATCAAACGCTTCCTTTTTAAGCGTGAATGCGATCATGGCAACATTGGCGGTGTCCACTGCCCGGGTGGAAATGCTGTCTTCCGCCGTATGCAGCCGGCACTCGGGAACGAGTGCCGAGATCGCGTCAATGGCCTCCCGGAATATATCTGCGTCAATGGTTGCTTTTAACATCGCTTTCCCCTTAACAACTGTCTTATACAGTATATCGTCATACTTTAATTATAGCGTTTTGGGTTCGTTTCGCTGATTTTTGGGGGGAATGAGTATGGGTTCGCAATGGTCACGGGACAAAGTCTATCTTCGGGCAAAACAGGAAGGGTTCCGGTCCCGGGCTTCCTACAAGCTCATTGAGATCCAGGAGAAGTTTGCCATTATCCGCAGGGACGACAATATCATCGAT